>RPPU01000140.1 GCA_003819975.1 Desulfobacteraceae bacterium | reverse complement strand
CTGGCTGATTGGCTGAAAAAGGGCATTCAGGGCGCCGTGCTGGTACATGTGGACGCGCATAGCGATCTAGGCGATTTACCCCCGCGAAAAGCAAGGCGGATCAAACAACTCGCGCGTATCCAGGACATTTCAGGCTTGCGCCGTAGCGATCGGCCGGGCCATGCCGGACTATACCATTGCGGTAATTTTTTAAAGGCAGCGCTCGACCTTCATATGTTCAAAAGTATTTGGTGGGTAGTCCCCTTTGACTGGTTTGGGGAGCAAGCACCGGGCCGGGATATGCTGGAGCATCTGACAGCCGAAGGCTGGTCGGCTCAAGGACTGGCTTCGCTAAAGTATGAAGCGGGATGCTTTAGGGGCACTGAATTCGGCGTTGATTTTCACATTTGTAATCTTTCTTCTCTGCCGGCGGATCCGGGTCCTCTGGTCCTAAGTCTTGACACGGATTTTATTCCGGCCTATGCCGGTTTGAACAAACAATCCGAGCTCGATGCAGCCGGGGAACTGGCCCAGGCCCTGCTCCAAAAAGACTATCGAATCCTGGACGTATCCATTGCTTATTCGGTCAACGGCGATTATACGCCGGCCCTTAAGCGCTGGCTGGGAGCGGCATTGCGGGACATGTTACGAAACAACGGCCGGCCGCATCAACAGACCTTGTGGGAAAACCTGCAAAAGGCCGACACACTCGCGGAAACCGCGTCGCCCCGTGACCTGATCGCGTTTTTGAATTCCCTTCCGGATGCTTTGCGCGACAACTCCCATTGTTTGCAATACCGCGCCGATGCTTCTTATCTTGAAAACGATATCGCCGGAGCGTTTGACAATGCTTGCCTGGCTTGCCGGGTTGATAAAGGTTGTTGCGCGATCTTGAGCCGTATCGGTTATGGCCTGGCGATCGAGGGCCGGGCCGAAGAAGCAGAACGATTCATGCGGGAAATCGCAAAAAGGAATTCGGTATACCAGGATTGGCAGGCGGATCTGGAGACGGCTTTGGCTTGGCATGAAAAGGGTAAATATGGAAAAATGCTTTATTATCTTGAAAAAATAAGCCGTCAATATCGTTGCTATTCGGCGGAATTCCTGATCGGCGACCTTTATCTGAAACAGAACCGTTTGAAAACGGCCCGCACCCGATTCGACCGCGCCTTAGCCTATCTGCAAGCCGCTTCTTTTAACGAAATCATGCGGCCTGAAATCGCCGCGGCCGTTATTGAAGCAGCGGATTTTTATGACCGCTTGGGTTTTAAGGCAAAATCAAAAACCATCCGCGCCAGTCCGCGGTTTAATGAAATTTTGACCCAATCACCATAACACCTCTACTTAACCCCAAAGGTGCCCCTATTTTCTTGGTAGTCGCAGACTTTAGCTTGCGAAATAGCGCAGGCTAAAGCCTGCTGCCAGGTTGTAGAATCCACTGGCGGTGGCTTCTATCAAGATCCGAAATTTAATGAAAACGGTTTGTTTTTCAGACAATTTTTTAAAGACCCTGATTCAATCAAGGCGAATAAGTAGTCTTTTCTAAAACCCAGCATCCCTCCTTTGTACATCCCTTAAAACAATGGTATTCTGTCCAAGTAAGCGAGACAGTATCAATTGTTGTTGCTTTCATGTAATATTTCTTAAGATCTGCTCTGAAAATTCTATCAGGGATAATTTCTAAAATCTTTGGTTCACTTTTAGGGTCTTCAATTTTAAGAGATAGTTCCGTAATTTTATCTATTGCGCCCTGATTATTGATAAAATTAAAAAAGAACGAGTAAATCCCAGGTTTAAGAGAAGTTGCGCTTGCACTTACTTTAGCAGTAAAAATTCCATCAGCAGTTTGATTCATGATTTTATAAGAAGCATTATTAAAATGGATAACACCATGTCCATGGAGTGCATTGAAACGAGTAAGATTGTTTTGAGCAGCATTTTCTATTGAATCGGGATCTTTAAATATATAGGTTGGATTAGTAGATGGTTTAAAAAGCCAACGAGATTTGACTAAGTCAGCCGATCCATAGGTGTAACCATGATGAAGATTAATGGGGTTTTTATTCCTAATATCTTTGAATTTTTCCAAAGTAATATTACCTGATTCGACATTATCTTGAATCACAAAAATGCCGAGATCTTTCCTGAAGCTATAAATGCCGCCCAATCTTTCTACGGTTCCATCAATTTCAAAAGAAAGAATCTCTTTAATCCCATCCCCATCCAAATCATTTATATATATTTCAGATTGGCTCGATGGCATTGTTTTATAGGGGCCTACAAATAAATATAGATCTGATAATATTTGGCGATACCCTTGCTTCATATTTCCAAGAAAAACTATAAGTTGCGTTATGCCTTGTTGTGGGTCATAGTATGGTTTTTGATACTCGCAAAAAAGAAGAGGGCCCTCTTTAAAGCCCATCTCGATAAGGTCAATTCTTGTGAATGATTTATCGGGAGTGTCGATGGCATCAAGTAAAAAAGAAAATTTGGCTTTATCTTGAACCGGCTTTCCGGCTTTATCAAATGGAATAATCAAAGTATTTTTTGTGGTATCTGCAAAAGAAGTAAAACTGAAAAGCATGAATAAACATAATGGAAACCAATAAATTACGGTCTTATTCATAAAAGCTCTTCCCATGTTTATTGTTTTTTTACTTCTTTAATTATTATGGCGTGCTTTTCAATCATCTCTCTGAAATTTGGTTTCGTCGATGCCCAATCCAACACGTCTACTCTAAACGGTAAATCAGAATCTTCAAAGGCGATTTTTAATTTCCGCATAACGGCTTTATCGATTATTCCTTTTCCTTTCAGCAGTAAATCCAGATCCGAATGTTTTTTTGCCGGTCCGGTTACGCGCGAACCGAAGGCGAAGACTTCAATATCCGGCACAATTTCGGTAAGGATATTTTTTACGATTGCAAGATGCTCGGGGAGGATATCAATCACTTGATGCGTTCCTTGAGTTGATCGAGTAAATATCGGGCGTCCGTTAAAAAGTTTTCGGCTGAAGCGAATACATCGGCAGCGACATCCGGGTTATATATATGGCTGGTCTGATTCCGGTCGGTCAGGTAATCAAACCAACGCGCCGCGTCTCGGATCAAACCATTTTCGAAACCCACCCGGAACAGCTCACGATTATTCAGCGTATCCGCTTTTTCCAACCCATATATCTCGATATAGCGTTTGATCGTTTTCCAGGCAAGCTCGAAGGTGTATTCAAATCGTTGAATGACGCCGTCACGCATTAAATCCCGTTCTTCAGGTTTTATGGAATCTTTGCGGGAATCGAAGGAATGAATGGCAAATTCCAGGGTGTTAACGGCTTTTTCAAGAGAGGAATAATCAAGCTTGTAGTTGGACATTTTTGATTTCCTTATCATTTTTGTGGAAACATGAATTTCAGTCGTTTTGATGTATAACCGGCTGAAATGAATAAATTTTTTTCTTTCGTAAACTATAAAAGAACCGGTGCTGAGTGTCAAGATAGAAAAAATCCATGGCAAAAAGAAAGAATGGGCAGGCACAGGGGTCCGCCTTCGCCAAGGCTACGGCGTGACAAGCCTGCCCCTACCAAGTGCAGACTAAAGCCCGCGACTACCAGAAGAATATCCAGTTGATCCTGTCCATCTTTTCTGATTCTAATTACCTTGACGTCTGCATTATAGCCGCGCCCTAGTAGGGGTTCAAAATTTTGAACCCCTACAAACGAAGGCGAGTTTGCCCGAGTCGGTTTTACGGATGGGTTTCTTCTAAAGCAGTTTCAAAAGCTCCGGCGGCCGGGCAATGATGGCCTTGGCTCCGGATTGCAGCAATTCTTCTTTTTCGCGAAAACCCCAGAGCGCGCCGACCGGAAACATGCCGGCGGCCAGGGCGGTTTGCATATCGATGCCGGTGTCTCCCAAAAATAAAAACCGTGACGGAGCAATGCCCAATTGCTGCGCAATTTCCAATGCACAGGCCGGATCGGGCTTCAGGGCGCTTTTTCCCTCGCGATGACCCAGGACCAAGGCAAAATCATGGTGCGATAGAAAGGCTTGCACGCAATGCACGGTGAATTCGTGTTTTTTATTGGATAGTATGGCTGTTTTTACAGGTATTTTTGACAGTGCCTGGAGCAGTTCCGGCACGCCCGCATAGGGACGGGTATGCACCTTCCAGTAGCGTTCATAGTACTCACGATAGGTAACCAGGCAATCCTCAATGGTTTGCGCTTGACGGTTTTCAACCGGCAGAGCGCGATGGATCAATGTTTTAATGCCGTCGCCCACCAGGTAGCGGTATTCATGAAGTTCATGCGTCGGGAACCCGTGTTTTATCAGCATTTGGTTGGCGGTATCGGCAATGTCTTCAAGGGTATCAAGCAAGGTGCCGTCAAGATCGAAAATAATCGCTTCAATATTCATTCGGTTTTTAAAACCCCTTTTTTTACCTATCTTTTACCTTCAACCGTTTCAAACAATAGCTGTCATTTTGAAATCCGCATTCAATAGCAATTCCGAATTTTATATGATAGTTCGGGTTTGATTTCAAGTGATAATCGGGTTCAAGTGTTCCTGTCATAAGATTAAGATATTGGAATACAAAAATTATTTTAATCAAACACCCGGAAGGCTCATATGGGAATCTGTAAGGACATTCTAAAGAAAATTTCCGGCGCTCAGGATGCGGCCTTATAGGGAAATACTTTTTTAAATTGTGTTTTTTCATGCTTGACAAAAAAATCGTTTTCTCTAAATTTATACATGTTGGAAGAGAGATAAAAGCCTATGAATTCTGCGAATGAAATCCTAATCGGTTTTGGGGTTCTTTTGGTGATTATTTTTGTCTGGATTATGGTGTATTATCGGACGAATATTTATATCGAAAATCCCGATGGAAAGGCCCGCATTACCGGAAAGTGCGGGGATACCATGGAGATTGGCCTGAAATTCGAAAATGACAGAGTCAAGGAAGCGTCTTGTTGGACTGATGGATGCATCTACAGTTTGAATTGTGTTTATGCCGCCACCCAGTTGGCTAAGGGTAAGACTATCGATGAAATTCTGGAAATCGACCCTGATCTCATCCAGGAAACCATTGGAGGCCTTTCTATGGATCAACAACATTGCGCCCGCCTCGCTTATGAGACACTCCAAGCCGCGTTGCATGAATTCATGAAAAAACAGGTTCGATCATAAATCAGATTATGCTTCGTGAGCGAATGCGTTTATTGAGGAATGCAATGTTTTTTGTCCGGATCATGCCTAAAGCCGATAAACATAATTTTGTGCGGCCAATCGGCCGTTTAAAATTTTTTCGATTACTTATTCGCGGTTAATGCCGACGATATCAAGTAAAAGCCTTGAAAGACGGCGGCTATAACTATTTTTCGGTATTCCCCATCAGAGTGATTTCCTCCCTGTCATGATACAGATGACGGACCCGCAGGGACTCGCAATAGGAAGCCAATCCGGTTTTTTGATCATATATCTGCGAAAGCAGTTGAATCGGATCGGAACGGCCGAATTTTAGGTTTACAATAAAATAGCGACAGCCCAGAATCGTGAGCCAGTGCTTGATCATCCGCAGCACATGATGAGGCTCTTCCACCAGATCGCAAAAAAGCCAGTCCGTCTTTGTTTTCGGGGATGGTTTAAAATCAAAGGCATCTTCCCGTAAATGTTCGATCAAAGGATGGTCCCGGGCGCCGTCTTTCAGGGGTCCGTTATCCACGGCCGTTACCCGGGCTCCGCGTTCGGCCGCGCTGTAACTCCAGCCGCCCGGCGCCGCGCCCAGGTCCACGACTGTTTCACCTTGCCGGGGTGCGGTTCCCAGGATCGCATAGGCTTCTTCCACTTTCAAGTAAGAACGGGAGGGGGCCTCGCTTTTAAATTGCATGCGGCGCTGGCCGCCCGACCAGCATTGGCGGCTGATAAAAACTTTTTGAGTATCGATCATTTGGACAAATAATCCGCGGTGAAACCCGGACGGCAGATGGTCCGCGACCTTTGCCAGCTTGGCCACCCGCGCCACGGCCTTTTTCAAGCGCGCCAGAAACAGTTCTGTGACAGCCTGGATTTTTTCTTTGGAGAGCCCGGCTGTTCCGACGGCTTGGATGGATAGCGGCCAGGGGCCATCGATTTTTTCGCCTTTGATAGAATCACAAAAGAAATCGCAAAGGGTTTGGGCCAAGGCCGGCAAGGAGGCTAAGGGTTGTTCCAGCGGTTGATCCAAAATATGCCGCGCAAAACAGAATTCTCTGATTGAAAAAAGAGCATTAAATTCCTGGGACGGCCGGTTGGCCAGGACCCAATCCGGCCCGCTTTGTTCCGCGGTCATCGCGAACAAAGCTAATTCGTCGGCAAGGATTTGCTCAAATTGCGGAGCGCATATTAAAAAAGTAGTTGTCATAATATAAAATAGAATTCCTTAAAATTCATCTAATAACAATTCAAAAGGCGTGTCAAGCCGGGAATGGTTTAAATAAGGCGTAATATTTGGTAAAACTTAAAACAGTTAAGAGATAAATTGGGTTGCATGGATAAAATGAAAACATAGTCAAATCAATAGGATCGGTCAAAATAGGTTATTGCGGCCGATATCACTGCGGTGTTATTTAAAAGGGATTTCATTTGTGTTTATCTATTATTTCTTTGGTATTGACACGCCCTGACATCTTTTTTAAACTGCAAATCGGATGAAAGTTCTTACCGGGTCCATAACGATATGCACAATCAAGAAGAAAAAAAATGGGGGATAGATCTCACCGGGCGCCGGATGTGGTATGAACCCTGGCCTTGCGATCCGCAGGGGCGATATCGACGGCCGGATGAAAGCGAGATCGAAGATATCTACGGCATTTCGGGCGAGGCGGTTTGGGAGACCTTGCTCTATTTCGAGGAATGCGGCGGAAATACCGGGAAGCTTATTCAACTCTTGAACGAGCATATACCGGATTCGCGTTTTATGATCGATCGGGCGATTCTTCTGGAAAAAACTCGGTGGTACAACAACGAGTTTTATTTCTATTTTATCATGTTTACCAAGAAAGTCATGGGCGATTATTCCTGGCATTTTAGTAAAGGAGAAGGCGTTCAGCTTTCCGTTTATCATAAAACATACGAGTATGGTTTTTTAGAATATATGCCTTATAATGATGATGATTGCGGGGTTACAAATGACATTCCTTTAGGTTTTATTGCTTATTATACTCTATGTGGTATTGATTTTACCGATTTTTATCATTGGGTTGAAGCGTTAACGTGCCATAAAACTGCAATTAGCTATAAAGATGAAGTTTGTCTATTGGAAAATTATAAAATAGGCGAAGAATTCAACACGCATCTTTATTGTTTTTTCAAAATTATTTTGAATGAAAACAACACGCAGCAAATTGCCTTAAATGCTTTTGAACATTACAACTTAAAAGGTTTCTCATACGGACCTGAATCAATGCTTATCGAAGCGATTGTTTATTTTACCAAAAAATCGACCAACTATTTCGACATTGATATTCAATATGCTAAAAAGAATTCTCTGCGTATTATTTTAAAGCAATCTAAAAATCATAATATAGATAATGATCGAATTTATCAAGCGTCGAATTATCGGGCAGGTAATAATCTTGCTATTGGAGGTTTCCGACAAGTTATAAAAAAAATATTAAATCTCGCTGAAATACCGAAGATCGAATCTATATCCGGATTAGAAACGGAATTATGCGAATTCTCGCTAACATGGAAAAAGAAAATACTAACCATCCCTTATCTCGCGCTATTGATTTGTAATTTACCTGTTATTACATTTTTTTTCCTCAATCGTTATCGAGATGAAAATATGACCTATGTTTTTATTTCATTTTTTGTTTCGATAAATATTATAATCTTGCTATGGCGCCGATTAAAAATAGAAAAAAATAAACGAAAAATTGCAGAAAATCGTGCTATTCAGATCGATGACGAGAACTTTAAAAGATTGGAAAGATCCGAAAAGGTATCGATTAAATTAATGCATGAAAAAGAAACCTTGGAACGAAAGGTCAAAGAACGGACCGAGAAGTTGGCCGAAGCTAATGATCAATTAAAGGAACTGGATATCGCGAAGACCCATTTTTTTTCGAATGTTTCCCATGAATTACGAACACCTCTGACGCTTATTTCAGGAACTTTAGAGGCCATTCTAAATAAAACATATGGCGATTTGATTGGATATCAACATGACAAGTTCAAAATGATGCTTTCCAATGCAGCGAAGCTTCTGAAACTGGTCAATCATTTATTGGATTTCACGAAGATTGAAGCCGGTAAGATGTCCGTTCAACGGAAAAAGACGGATATCTGCGAACTTTTAAGGTTTTATACCTCCATCATAAAAACCTACGCGGAAAGCAAGCAAATCAGCGTGGTTTTTAATGATAATTCAAAATCATTTTCGAATGACGGAAAAGACCTCATCGCCCGAACCGACAGGGATTTGCTGGAAAAGGCCGTATTTAATTTATTATCGAATGCCCTGAAATTCACGCCTAACCACGGCAGTGTCATTATTCAGCTCGATCGGGAAGATGATTTTTTCATCATTTCCGTTAAAGATACCGGCATCGGCATTCCTGAAGACAAGCTTGGCGTGATTTTCGAGCGATTTACGCAGGTGGACGGGTCTTCTTCCCGAAAGTATGAAGGGACCGGTATCGGATTGTCTTTGACCAAGGAAATCGTCGAGATCCTGGGCGGAAAAATTTCCGTCTTCAGCCGGTTGGGGGAAGGATCTGTTTTTACCATTGCATTGCCTTGTCATATGGAAGGCGATACGGATCAAAATGAGGAGATTGAAAGAATTCAGGAAGTAAAATCCTATATAGCGAATGAATTCAGAGTCGACCGTAAAAAGAATAGGCCGGATAAAGACATAGAGCGCACAACCGAAGAGCCTCTTGCCAAAAGAATATTGGTTGTTGAAGATTCAAAGGACATGCAGGATTATTTGATTTCTTTATTAGAGAGGGACTATGAAATTTTTACCGCCGCCAACGGGTCGGAAGGACTTAAAAAAGCGGAAAAAATTAAGCCCGACTTAATCCTGGCGGACATTATGATGCCTGAAATGGACGGGTATGAAATGACGAAGCGATTAAAGTCGAACGAAAACCTTAACGACATACCCATTCTGATGCTCACGGCCAAGGCG
>RPPU01000139.1 GCA_003819975.1 Desulfobacteraceae bacterium | reverse complement strand
CAGCCGTCTTGGTTCACTTTCACGCCCAGCGGTGTGCCGGGGCATTTATCCAGATAATCCAAAACTCCGTCTTTATCCGTATCCAGGGGGCAGCCGTCTTGGTTCACTTTCACGCCCAGCGGTGTGCCGGGGCATTTATCCAGATAATCCAAAACTCCGTCTTTATCCGTATCCAGGGGGCAGCCGTCTTGGTCCACTTTCACGCCCAGCGGTGTGCCGGGGCATTTATCTAAATAATCCGGAACTTCGTCTTTATCCGTATCCAGGGGACAGCCGTTCATATCCACTTCAACGCCTGTCGGGGTGTTGGGACATTTGTCAAAATCATCCGTTACCCCATCATGATCCGAATCGAGAACCGGTTTTACCGGCGCTTGCTTGGGCCCGCCGAAATAAAAACTGAGACCAAGACCGTATTCAAAATTATTATGGCTGTCATCGGTGACAAACAAATGCCGCACATCGCCGCGCAGAGCCGTGCGTTCGGAAAAGAAATATTTAAAGCCGGCCCCGTAATCGACCAGAAAATCGCTTTCATTGCTCACATTCTGATCATAATGGAGGCTCCGGCCTCCCAAACCCACGGCCAAAAATGGAACCAACTTCTTTTCCGGCATGAAATAGTAGAGGGCCTCCATCCGATAACCGTAATAGTTGGCATCCGTCTGAACGGCGCCCCTGTTGTAGTCTGTTTTCAAATAATCGAAAATACCTTCGATCCCCCATCTCTGGTTTATATCGTAACCCAGCCGCACGCCAAAAACCGGTTTGGTATCAAGGTCCTCTTCACTGTCGAACGTGTACCCGCCGATAAATGGTGAAAAGGAATAGGTTTGCGGTTTAACTTGGCCGTAACTGGATGCGGCCAGAATAAAGGCACAGATAAAAAATAGACCTATAACTTTTTTCAAAACAATTTCCTCCCTGTTTTAATAGATGCTTCAATCGGTGTGATATCTCGAAGCGATTCTTGTTGATAAAAAATCTTCCATCCACCCCACGTGGATATCATCAGCTTAGTCATAGAGATCTATACCTGTCAAGACATCACAATATAAGTGTTTAATATTATTATATTTTTTAGATTATATGCAAAAAGAATGGGGTGGGATTTAAAACCGGGTTTGAATGAATTGCCAATATTGGCAATTGAACCGAAAGAATGCGGTTTGAACTCGTTAATATCTTCAAGATTATCAAACCGAGGCACGCTTACCAAAAGCTAATCTTTGAATGCTGTGTTAAAGTATGTTATTTTTCCGTTAAGAGACGGCAAACTCTGCCATCCCTTGGCGGTTATCTTCAGCAACCGGAGTAAAACAATGTTATTGACCGATCTCGGCTGGAATGACTTTTTCGACAGCCACTTTGAACCTTATCGAAAGCAAAACTTAACGGCCCTGCGGATCACGCGCGCAAACCGGGAAAAATATATCGCCTGCAATGAACAGGGCGCCTATATCTGCGACCTACCCGGTAAATTCCGCTTTGCCGCCGGCAGTAAAAATAACTTCCCGGCGGTCGGCGACTGGGTGGCGGCCTCGATCCAGCCTATGGAAGAAAAAGCGGCCATCCAGGCGCTTCTTCCCCGGCAGAATGCTTTCAGTCGCAAAACCACGGGCCATTTGACCGAAGAACAGGTGGTTGCCGCCAATATCGACCTGGCGTTTATTATTTGCGGCTTGGATCTAAATTTCAATCTGCGAAGGATTGAGCGCTACCTATCCCTGGCCTGGGAAAGCGGCGCCATACCGGTTGTGCTGCTGAATAAAGACGACCTCTGCGCCGAAGCCGAAGCCCGCAAACACGAGGTTCAAGCCATCGCTTGCGGAGTTGACGTACACACCGTCAGCGCCCGCCGTCCATCAGGCCTGGACATCCTGAATCAATATCTTAAAACCGGAAAGACCGCTGCTTTTTTAGGTTCTTCCGGAGTGGGCAAATCCACGATCATTAATGCGCTCCTGGGCACCGCGCGGCTTAAGGTCAATGAAGTCAGCGAGCTCGGCAGCCGCGGCCGCCATACCACCAGTTTCCGCGAACTGATTTTACTTCCGACCGGCGGCATGGTCATGGATACGCCCGGCATGCGCGAATTGCAGGTTTGGGGCGAAGAAGAGGGACTGAAACAAGTCTTCGACGATATTGAAGCCTTGGTCCTCCAATGCCGCTTCAAAGATTGCAGCCACCAAACCGAACCGGGCTGTGCCGTTCAAAAGGCCGTAACCGATACAACGCTCGATCCGGAGCGTCTTAAAAGTTTCCTTAAATTGAAAAAGGAGTTTGCCTACTTGTCCGACCGGCAGACCATGAAAGCCAATGCCGTGGAAAAAAAACATTGGAAAACAATCAGTCAACAAGCCAGGAATTTAAAAAAATGAACGACATTGAGGAAACCATGAATACAAAACCTCTGATCGGCATCAGCGCCTGCTTGCTTGGTCAAAACGTCCGCTATGACGGCGGGCACAAACTGGATCATTATCTGCGCGATTTACTGGGTAATCATGTCGAATTCGTGCCGGTCTGCCCGGAAACCGAATGCGGCCTGCCTGTTCCGCGCGAGGCCATGCGGCTCGTGGAAGCGGACGGAGACATTCGCCTCATGACCCAAAAAACCAAAATCGACCGTACCGCCCAAATGAAAAAATGGATGGAGCCCAAGCTGCGCGAATTATCCGGCCTTCCGCTTTGCGGTTTTATATTTAAAGCGAAATCTCCGAGTTCCGGGTGGATGCGCGTCAAAGTTTACGGAAAGGATGGCGTTCGCCATAACGGCACCGGGTTGTTTGCCGCGGGATTCACGGATCGCTTCCCTTTGCTTCCGGTCGAAGACGAAGGCCGACTGCATGATCCCGGGTTGCGTGAAAATTTTATTGTGCGCGTTTTCAGCGTACACCGCTGGCGGTTCTTGAATCAAAAACCGAAATCATTGCGAAACCTGGTGGAATTTCACGCGATGCATAAATACCTGCTCATGGCGCATAGCCCCGGAGCCCAGAGACAACTCGGGGCAATGCTCGGCCGCGGTAAATCCTATTCTTTACCGGAATTATACGCGGTATATTTCGATTCGTTTATTCAAGCGCTGCAAAAGCTCGCTACCGTCAAAAAGACCGCCAACGTACTCATGCACCTGATGGGCTATTTCAAAAAGGAACTTGACAGTGCAGAAAAGACGGAGTTCAAAGAACTTATCGAAAACTACCATGCCGGGCTGGTCCCGCTGATCGTCCCCCTGACCCTCTTGAATCATTATGTGCGCAAATACAAACCGGAATATTTGGAAAACCAAATCTATCTGAATCCGCATCCTCGTGAACTCATGCTGCGGAATCATGTTTAAACGGAAATGAGATTCACAAAATGAGTAAAGTCAGTGTTCAATTTTTAGGCAGCGGCGACGCGTTCGGCAGCGGCGGCCGATTCAATGCCTGCATCTATGTTCAAGCTCCGTCCGGTTGTTTTCTGCTGGATTGCGGCGCTTCCTCGCTCATTGCGCTAAAACGCTTCGGCGTGGATCCCGACCGCCTCGATTATATTTTCCTGACTCATTTGCATGGCGATCATTTCGGCGGCGTGCCGACGATCATCCGTGAAACCGATATCCTGGCCAAGCGCACCAAGCCGCTCGCGGTCTGCGGTCCCCAAGGCCTGGAACAACGCATCCGGGTCGCGATCGAGATCTTTTACCCCGGCGCGCCTATCCACGAGAATTTTCCGCTAACCTTTCTGGAATGGGACGAAACCGAACCCCAGGCCGTCGGTCCCCTGAAGGCTCAAGCTTATCCGGCCCTGCATTCGCCCGGCGCCCGGCCCCATATGCTGCGGATCGAGGTGGACCACAAAATCATTGCCTATACCGGCGACACCGAATGGACCGACGATCTGCTCCGGGTCGCCGACGGCGCCGATCTCCTGATCTGCGATTGCTTCACGGTTGAAAAAAAGAAGAATCATCTCGATTACCGGACGCTCCAGGCCCGGCGCGGCGATCTTAACTGTCGGCGCCTGATCCTGACCCATATGGGTGATGATATGTTGACATTATTGCCGAACATCGAGTTTGAATGGGCTGAAGACGGCAAGCAATTCAACCTCTGAAAAATTCTCGCGCAAAGGACGTCATTTCTAAAAATCCTGAAATGACTCCAGTGTCGCCAAAACGCAAAAAAAAATTTTTACATCAGAAAGGAATCAGACATGAAAAAACAAGACATCGAGAAAATTACTTTTGATTATTTCAGCTCCGGATTCAATTGCGCTGAATCCGTTTCAAAAACGATCATCGAAGCTTTTGCCGATCGACCTGTGCCGGATCTCCCCAAAATGGCCTCGGCTTTCGGCGGCGGCGTAGGCGGCACCCGCGAAGAACTGTGCGGCGCCCTGGCCGGCGGCATCCTGGCCGTCGGCTATTTGACCGGCAGAATGCAACCGGGCGCCGATCTCTCGCAAACAAAAAAACTGGCCTCCGATTTGCGCGAACAATTCATGGCCCAATACGGCGCCACTCAATGCCGCGCGGTTTTGGAGAAACTGGGCCCCCAGAAAAACTCCCTTAAATGCAAAGAATTGGCCGCCAAGGTAGCCGGGATGCTGGCCGAACTTTTAGCGAATCCCAAATAGCGGAATAAAACAAGGGGAGATTTCAAAATGGTAAATAGGGCGAATAATACGATTGTAGCGTTTTTTATCTTTTCTTTTTTTGAACAGATGCCGCCTTGAGCGCACTAAACTCGCGTTTAGCAAAAAGGCATGGTTACCTGCTTGCTTTTAACCGTCCATAAGGCAATATACAGGGGACTCTCTTTTTATATTCCGCATATTCCGTGTCGAATACATTTTCCAGGTAAATTTCTTCTTTTTTTACCAAGATACGCAAAATAATATACATAAATAACGGTGCCGTCAATCCCATCCAAGAGTTCACCCACAAAACGATTCCGGGCACGATCCATACCGCCCACGAAGCGTACAAAGGATGCCGGCAGCATTTGAAAATTCCGCCTGTGACAAGATTGCCGGCATGATAGGCGCGCATGACCGTTACAACCGAAACGAAAAAAAACAATAGCCCGGTTACAATGAGCGCCGTTCCCAAAATAACGCGAAAAAGATACGGAAGAAATTCCATTTGGAAATACGGATGGAAATAGCGGCTTACTCCAAACACAATCAATCCATACCCGATTGATAAAGAAGCGAAAATCGGCCCGATACCCCATCTGCTCATCTTTTGTTCCATAAAAATATCTCCAATCAATCCAAAATGATCAATCGTCTTATAATCATACTGAGAAATCGGCGAAAATACATTGATCGAGATGAGGTTTTTGGAGTTAATCCCTGCCATCTGCTTCAATCGTTTCGCAGCCTTTAACTTTATTTTACGAAAATACCGCGCATTTGTTGCATGGTTGTGATCATTGGATATAAAAAAAAACGTTACCGACCGAAAAACGACTGAATTTTCAGCAATTTTGCGATTGTATTCAATTTTTGACCGGTTGCTTGTTCCCCCAAACCCGATAAGGGTTCGGATCATTCAGGTAATAAAGCATCAATGATTTTTTGGGGTGTTGATCCGGCCATTGCCTGATTCTTTTGAGTTCGGCGTAATCTTTAGTGCCGGTGCGGAATCGGTCTCCAAATAGGCCCTTAGCCTGTCAAAACATGCCTGAGCCTCGCTATAACCCTGGTTATAAACAGTATAAAGCTTGTGGCTATTGCGGTTCACCCGGTTCACGATCAGGGGCCGGTCGGGCCGGATCACGAACACCTTGCCTTCGTCTTCGAGCCGGTCGATCCATTGCATGGTCTCGTTGTAACGGGTATGTCGCTCGGCTACACCCCGGGCCAAACCCTTATATTCCGGATACCACTTGCGCACCAGCCAGGCGAATTTGGATGGTTTTTTAAGATACCCCCGGGGTTTGGTTAAAATCACCACGTGCCGTTGATTGCCGTCGGCGATGCTTTTTTGAATCGGCAGGGAATCGGCAATGCCGCCGTCCAGCAAGACCCGGCCTTGAAAAAAGACCGGCTTTTGCAGAATCGGCAGGCTCGACCCGGCCTGCAAGACCGCCAAAAAGCCGGCCTCATCCAATTCGTTTTTGTCATAATAAACCGTTTCCCCTGCCTTACAATCAAAGCAAGGCAGAATAAAACGCTGTTCGCTCTGCTTGAAGGTCTGAAAATCGAACGGCACCAAATCGTGGGGGAAAGTGTCGAAAATGAATTTCATACCGAACAGCTCGCCTCGGAACAAGAAGCGGCGGTAACTGAGGAACCGGGAGTCCCGGACATAATGGATATTCACGATCCGGTTTCTTTCAGGCTGGCGGGCCACATAATTTGCGCCGTTGCAAGCGCCGATGGACGTCCCGATCACATAGGACAAATAAAGATTGCGGTCCATGAACCAGCGCAACACCCCGGCCGTGTAAGCCCCGCGCATGCCGCCGCCCTCCAGAATAAGAGCTGTTTGTTTCAAATCCATAAATACCGATAAAATCCTCTCTGTCTATATTTCTTTTTTTTGCTTACCAAGAATTGACTTGATAATCAATTATTATTTCTGCGCCATAACCATCCGGCCGTCATCGAGATTAAAAGCAATGCCGACAGAGGCAGCCAAACCCACAAAAATTCACTTTTAATTACGGCCCAGCCCCAGGAACCGAAAAAGGCTTTTACACTAATCGGCGAAACCTTGATGGGCGTCCAGGGAAAGAAATAGCGCGTCGCGTCAAAAGGCGCGAGCAAAGCAATGCCTAATCCGCCGTTGGTCAGTGCATCCAGCAGACCGTGGCTTCCGGCGATAAACGCCAAAAGAATCAAACCGTATACTTTTTGTTTGGCTAAAGGCCGCCAAAACAAGCAAACCAACAATGCACTCAGGGCAAAAGCAAAAAACAGGGAATGAAAGAACCCGCGATGACCGAAGGCGTGTCCGTAAGAAATTCCGAATCGAAAGGCGACTACGTCCAAATCCGGCAGCACGGCAAGCAGCGGCGCCAGGATCCAAATGGATTTGGGCGTTTCCCTGTTCTTCAAAGCTGCGGTCGCAACCACCCCGACAAAAGCATGCGTAATAATGGAAGGCATTCAAATCTCCAAGTCAGTGCTTTCTTGCAAATCCGCTTTTAGCGGATTTTTGATGAAATGTTTCCGCGGTATTTCTTGGAAACATTTCATTTTTTGACAATCTCCACCCGCCGGTTCTTGGCTTTGCCCTCTTCACTGCGGTTGTCCGCAATGGGCTTGTCCTGACCCCAGCCGATTGCGCTCAGACGCTTGGCGTCAATGCCCTGTTTCACCAGCGCAGCCACGACCGCATCGGCCCGTTGCTTGGAAAGGGTCTTGTTGTTGGCCGGCGTGCCGACGCTGTCGGTATGCCCTTCGATGCTCACGTTCAACTTCGGATTGTCCTTAAGCATCTTGGCGATCTGGTCCACGATGGATTGCGACTCCGGTTTGATGGTCGCCTTGTTGGTGTCGAAATTGATATACAAGGCGATAAAGCCCTGCTTATTCAGGGTGTCCAGCATCTCATTGGCCGTGATCTCCTGGACCATGGCTTTCTTTTCCACAATATAAAGAGAATAACAACTCCCGCCGCTGTCGTTGACCTGCACCCAGACTTCTTTGCCGTCTTTGTTTAAATGCAGATTGCCGCTATAGCGATTGCTGTATTCCACGGTCCCGCCGATCTTGGTGATGGCGTTGACGTAATTTTTCCAAATCTCCAGGAAAGCGCGTTCCTTGCCGCCTTTCTTCAGGCAATAGCCGATAAAAGTTATTTTCCCTTCAAAAACAATGTCTTTTTCATTACGGTCCGTAAACTCGTGCGAATCGAAATCTTTGATTTCGCAATCGTCAATCTCAAAATCGGTGATCCGCGTGAACAAGGGGTGATCCTTGCATCCGGCGGCGTCTTGCGCCGTCGCCGGAAAGCAAACGAGCATTAAAACCATGACCGCAACGCCGGTCCAAACTTGCAAATGTCGCATATATTTTCTCCTTTCCGTATAAAAATGATTCCCGATCAAGACCCTATCATATCCGCCCTGATTCGCCAACAGGGGATTTCTAAAAATTCACCTTATCAACTACGAGACCTTTAAAAAATCGGCCAAAGATGAACCGTTAAACCCTAAAAAAACGAATTTTCAGAGATCCCGAACATTTAAATAGCGCCGTATAAAAAAAGCCCGGTTATATCGAACATATAACCGGGCTGCAGGGCTTATTCCAACACTTTTACTTTCTTAAATACTTAAAACTCGGGTTCGGCCGGCCCACGTAGCAGGTCTTGGTAAACCCGTATTTCTTGATAATGGCCAGGGCCTGATCGGCCTCGGCTTTTTTGCTTCCAAAGCTGAATAGCCAATTGTTGCCTTGCACGATTTTCCAATCGCCGCTAAGCTGTTTGACTTCTAGAGCAGCTGGATTGAAAGCGATGCAGTCTTCGCCCGCAAACGCACCCGCCGGCGCAACACCGCCCACCTTCAGATAGGTGAAGGAGGGATCCGGGCGACCCACGAAGCAGGACTCATTCATGCGGTAATGTTTGATGATTGCCAGGGCCTTTTCCGCCTCGGTTTTATTGGCGCCGAAACTGAACATCCACTGACTGCCGTCCACGATCTTCCAATCGTTGCCGATCTGCTGCACCGCGGTTGTGGCGGGATTAAAAGAGAGGCAATCCTCGCTGACCGGGCCGGGTCGAGTGCCGGCGCCGGCCTGACAGGTCAGCCGGTCCGTCTTGGCATTGTTCGCCTCGTTGCTTTCCGCGACCTGGTGGGTATGGTCGATCTCGGCCTTGACGGTCGCGGTTCCGGTCACCTTATAGGTGCTCGTAAACACGGCGGTTCCGCCCGGATTCTGCAACCCTTTGGCGGGATCAAAGTGCCAAACCGTTTCTCCGCCCCAGCCGGCGCCGTTGACAGTCAGATAAACCGCGCAGCTCTCCGGCTTATGCACCGTCCAGACCTCGTCCGGCACCGGGCCGCCCGCATTGCGTACTTTAACCACTACTTCGCAAGCCTCATTCAAACGGATGTCTTCCACCAGCAAGTCGGGCTTCCGCGCTTCGGACTGGCCGCCGAAACCCTGGAACTTAATGTTCACGAAAAAGGGGCAATTATTGTCCTCGCGCGCTTCAGCCACT
>RPPU01000138.1 GCA_003819975.1 Desulfobacteraceae bacterium | reverse complement strand
GACGGTAGAAAATTTTATGGCATCCTGATAAGCATTAATTGCTTCTTGATTTTTTGCCATAGCTTCATAGGAGATTCCGAGATTTTTATAACATACCGAAAAAGTCGGGAAATGACTTAATGCTTTTTTAAAATTAATGATAGCCTCTTGAAACCGCCCCATGCCATGATGGATTAAGCCCATATTATTATATGCAAAATGAGGGGTTTTGTATAAATCATCCATAGCGGCTTTCCCGAAATATTCAAGGGCCAGATCCCATTTGCCCATCAAATAATAAAGGGTTCCTAAATTATTCTGGACTTCCGGGAAACGAGGTTGTAAAGCCAAGGCCTTTTGAAAAAAAGTTAAGGATAAATCATACCGTCCCATTTCACGGTAAATTAAAGCTATCTTGTGGTTCAGATTGGCACTATCCGGGTTGATTTTGTAAGCTTCTAATAAGGTCTCCAACCCATCTTGAAGCTTACCTTCCTGCATATAGGCGTTGCCCAAATTTTCTAGCGCCTGAGCTCTCTTATCAGTATTGCTCTTTGCTCTCGTTTCAGGGGTACTGCAACTAAAACAAATACTTAGCGTAAAAAATGTTAAGAGAATCAATAATATTTTTTTCATAACTTAGCTTTCTGCTTTCATGACTGTCGGGGTAATAAAGATCAGCAATTCGCTTTTAACCACGCTTTTAAAATTTGCTTTAAATAACCAACCCAACAGAGGAATTCTTCTTAAACCGGGAATTCCTGATTATCCGTCTGTGCTGGCTTCTTTATATATACCGCCGATAACGACCGTATCGCCTGTTTTGACCATTAAATTGGTTTCAATCGCCTTTGTATTGACGCCGATTCTTTCACCGAAGTTGGCCGGCCTATCGTCGGTTACTACGACTTTTAAAATGATGAAGTCATTGTAACTGACTTTTACAGGGGTAACTTTTAAAGATAGCATGGCGACGATTTCTTTCCAGGCTGTACCCGTAGGTGTTGATTCCACTTGAAAAATTGAATCTCCACGTTTAATGACCGCCTCAGTCCCCTCGCGGGCCATAACTTTTGGAGCAGAAATAGTTTTAGTTTTTCCTTCCGCTTCGGATAGAGCCAGCTTGGCGTCTAAGGTAACCCATGATTTTCCGCTTTGTGTAATGGCGGCAAGAGTCATGCCCAGATTCGCGGCCCACCCACCCGGTGAATTTGTTGAAAAGCTACCGCCGCCGATCATCTGTCCGTCCCAAATCGGATCCTTAACGTCGGGACTTTTGCCGGTTGTTTTTTCGGCCCCCGGCGGTATGGTAAGCGTTTGGCCGTCATACCATTTATTGAGCTTCCACGCATCGGTTTTATCGGTCCATTTAATACCCAAGCTTCTGGCAAAATCATCAGAGGCATCCACAATCCGGGCTTCAATCATGATTTGTTTAACCGGTAAATCAAAGTATTTGATAATTTCTTTTGCCTTTCTTTGAATGTCCGCCACATCCGTCAGAACTATAGTATTGGTTCTTTCATCCTCGCTGACTTTTCCTCTTGCAGTTTTCATGGCCTCCAAATGAGGTTTTAAGTCTTTACAACTCGCGAAATTAAGCGGGTAATACATGGTGACCATCGGCTCGACTTCTTCTTGTTTTTTCTTTGCATCGAATTTGCTTTTAATTTCCGCTTCAGCATCTTCTCTTTTCTTTTTCTCATCCGTTTCGAATTGAGCCATTTTTGCCGAGGTGGTGATCCAGATAACATTCCCTTGTTCGCGTTTGGCCAGGTTGTTGTTGGTTAAGATCATATCCAAAGCCTGGTCCCAGGGGACATTTTTAAGTTTCATGGAAACCGTGCCCTGAACCTCGGGCCCCCAGACAATATTTAGGTTGCTTACTTGACTGATTAACACCAAAATATTGGTAATATCCGCATTCACAAAATCCATGGTCATGGGTTCGCCACGATATCTTTTTTTAAGGCCGGGGAGGCTTTGCGGTGTTTGTTCCGATGAGGTTTCAGTTGCCGAGTTGTCGGATATTTGAGTTCCCTGTTTTGAATTGGCCCCTGGGGAAAAAGGTTGTGAAGTAGGTTCGGATGATTCAATCGTTTGGGTCGCATCATTACTTATGATCGGCATGATCGGAGTGATCGGTTGGTTCCGCATTTCAGCCATCTGCAGCGGAACGATTTTACGATCAGGCGGTCTAACCATTGTTTGGGCGAAATCGATATTAATTTCGTTGTCGGTTTGATTGACGTGAAAAGGCACCATCTCTCTCAGCAGGATGGCTATGATAACTTGTTTTTCATTTTGGACGAATGAAGCTTTAACTTGATCCACGACACCTTCAAAATGCCGGGCATCCAATTGCCGTTTAAGCAAATCGGGTACGGTCGTTTTGCCAAGTTTTAAGATCAGAGTTTTAGCATTTTGCTGTTTTAGATCGTAAGTGCTCTTTTTATCGGTTGTAACGACCAAGCGCGATTTGCCTTGATCCAACATGGCAAAATCAATTCCCAAGACCTGGTTTAAGTCCGACGCTTTGGGTTGGAAAAAAATGCGCGGTTTGGCGGCGGCGGTTGTTTCAGGGCCGGAAGCAATCGGTTGCTCGGCTAAAACCGGTTGGGTCTCCTCCGGCACGGGGGCAGTGGTTACTGCTTTTGTTTTAAAGGTCAGCTGGATGATATTGTCAACGGCCTCGGCTTGATACGTAAGCGGAGTATCTAATTCAATGGTCATCCTGGTGCTTGCGGCCTGAACGGTTCCCTCCTGAAAGCGAATCTGGTTGATATTCCCATTTTTAACATTGATCACGGAAGCCAGTTCCGGACCTTGTTTTCCGTTAATATCAAGGATAATTCTTGGAGGATCCGCCAGTTGAAAGGCCGTATAAAGCGCCGGCTTATCACAGGTTATCTTAATCGTAGTCGTTTGCGCCGATGGAATCGTTTCCACTTTTGTGATGAACGGGGCATGCGTAGTATTCGACGATGCCTGGTCATTTGAAGACGTTGTGGTGGCACAACTCAAAGTAAATGCAAACAGAACCAGATACAGAATCAAGGATAATCTTGCCATTTTCAGCTTACGCTCTTTCCCCATTTTCATCTCCTTGAAAAAAATTCTAAACTCTTCATTACCCGTTGGATGCTCGCAAACAAAATGTTTCCGGTATCACTGAACAGACGACGGGGTCTTTTTGACGGTTTCTTTATACTGTTTGTTGCCGCGAAAATCTTTAAATTCTTCCTTAATGAAGACTTCATGTTCGGTTATCTTATCAACCACACCGCCTTTGGTTCCGATCGGGGTGCCTTTTTTAATCACATGACCTACACCTTTTGAATCCCGCACCATGGCCCAGTTGCCTTTCGGGCCCACCATGATGGCAATGAGCTCCAGTTGAGACAGATCCAACGTCTCCAAAATAGTCAATGTGCCCCCGGAAGCTTTTCCCGGTTTATCAATGACTTCATCTGAAATAAACGACTTGAATGGATCTGTCTTTCCGGTCGGATCATAAAGATAAGTTCCAATTGAAGCGGCTTTTGATTCGACTACCGGTCCCCCCCTTAATGGGCGAGGTTCTTTGTAAACAATGCCGTCCGCCGCCTGGACCCAAAGAACCGGCAATAAAAACAGAAAAAACAAGAAAATAAAATGATGTTTAATTCTTTTTGGGCTTTTTAGCATCATCCTGGGCCTCGACCTCACCTTTAAATCTATAAGTTATGGCGGTGCATTTTGTGACCAAATCAGTGGAATACTCTTTGGTCGGTTGCATGGTTACATCCAGAATATTGACTATGCGGTCCATCCGTCCGATCTTGTCAAAGAAAATCGCTACATTGTGGTAGTTACCGCTCATTTCAATTGCGACTGGAATTTCGTAATAAAAATCTTTGGGCCTTTCAGCTTGTTGCGTAAAGACCATGAACTTCAATTGAGAATCGCTGGCTAACTGGCTGATATTTTTTAACAACGCCGGGATTTCTTTCGTATTCGGAAGATGTTTGAGCGCTTCCTCGAATTGCATCGTAATCAAGGCTTTTCTCTCGTCATATTCTTTCTTTTTACTCACGGTGACTTTAATTTTGGTTAACCGGCGGTTAAGCTCATCGATGGAAGCTTGTGTTTTGTCAATTTCGCCTTTACTGGGAAAATAGGAAAATACTAAAAATATAATAATGAAAAAACCGATACTTAAACCGAAAATAAGGAACCGGATCGGCATCTTTATCTTTTCAATTTTTTCGATGAAATTGTTCTCTGGCATAATTCATTTCCTTAAGGGCGTTTGTTATGATTTTACAAAATCATTCAATTCTCTTTTATCTTCGGCGCGCTGATTCTGCAATTCAAGGAAAAATCAGCCACACTTAAACGATATTTCGCGAGATCCCTGCTTTTGGTTCCTTCCAGTTCAATATTGGTAAAAAAACTCGATTTTTCAAGGTTGTTCATAAAAAGAGCCACGGTCTCGTTATCCATGGCTACTCCTTTTAATTTCAGCATGCCCCCCGTTTCGTTCAGCGAAATGACCCATAGTTTATCTTTCGGAATGGCCATGGAGAGTTGATCCAGAAGGTGGACCGGACCGGTTTTTTTACTGTCCAATTCCTTGATGACATTTAGTTTTTTCTCAATCTCCTTGATTTCATTTTCCATCTTCTTAATTTCTTTTTCGACTTTTTCCAGAGCGGCCAATTCGTTGCGCAAATCTTTGTCTACCTTTTTTAATCTATTGACTTCACTAGTCAATAGATACACGCCATAGATCAAGAGAATAACCATGGCAAAGATACTTAACCCAAAAATCGATAGTTGCTTGCGGATATTCTCTTTTTTTCTGGCAGCCCTAAAGGGCAGGAGGTTTATTCTTATCATTTGTCACCCACAGTCCTTAATGCCAAGCCCACTGCGACGGCAGCTTGGGGAGCCATATAGCTTAGATATTTAGGGTCAAAATATTTTTCGTTAATTTGCAGATTGGCAAAAGGGTTGATTTCAGCAACCGGGGTTTCCGTTTCAGCTTCAAGATATTTCTGAAAGCCGGGAATCCGGCATGATCCGCCACTCATATAAATTTTTGAAATATTTTCGTCAGGATAGGTGGTGGATAAGAAATCCAGCGCTCTCTTTATCTCGTTCACCCAGCCTGAAATAGTCGTGGTGAAAATTTCTTCCAATGCCTCGGCCCCTTTGCTGACCTTGGAGATTCCCAGTTTTATTTTTTCGGCTTCCTCATATGAAACGCCGAACTTGGACATGATCGCTTCGTTAATCTGGTAGCCGCCGTAAGATGAGTCGCGGGTGAAAATCGATACGCCGTTTTTTATGGCATTAATACCGAGTTCCTCGGCGCCGATATTGACAATCGCATAGCAGCCGGCTGCATTATCAATGCTGATTTCAAAAGCGTTTTGCAAGGCGAACGCATCCACATCCATAATCACGGGATTCAGTCCGGTCAGTTGCATCAGACTGACGTAATCTTCAACAATATCCTTTTTTGCCGCCACGAGCATGATATCCATCAAGTCGGATTTTTCTTTTTCATTCCCGGCTGAAGCCGCTTCATTGGCTAAAATTTCGAAATCCAAATTTACATCATTGATGTCAAAAGGAATATATTGTTCCGCTTCTTCTTGGATCGTTTTTTCGAGTTCGGATTCATCCCTCTTGCCGATACTGATTTTTTTAATAATTACGGAATAGCCCGAAATAGCCGTAACAACATTATTATTTTTAATTTTCAGGTTTTTTTTAAGGGTCCTGATGGCTGAAGCCACGATTTCCATTTCTTTAATGGACCCTTCCACGATGGCATTTTGAGGCAAACTAATGATGCCGAAGTTTTTTAGGATCAAGCCCTTCTTACTGCTGTCTATTTCTACAAGCTTGATGGAATTTGAACCGATATCCAACCCGATCAGCTGATTTTTTTTGGCAACCGACATATTTAACCCTTTTTATGCTTCCGGAAAAATTTTATCTTTATCGGATAATTTATAGCCTAACGCCAGAATTATTTTGCGCCTGGTCTCCATGCGACAATTTTCCCCCTTTTCAATCCGGTCAATCGTCAAAGGTGAGACCCCTGCCTTTCTGGCTAGTTCGGCCTTGCTCATAAGTTGATTTTTTCTGACCTTGCTTACGATATTTTGGATCAATTTTTCCTCCAATAAACTCGTTTCCACCACAATTCTACACTCCCCTTTTATGGAATATCATATATATATGCTATTATTTGTCAAGTATTTTTTGATAAATTAACTATAATTAATATAATTTATGCATATATTGAGTTTAATGCAAAAAAACAATACTATATATTGTGTGCAATAAAATATAATTTATTGGTTTTTAATGTTGTGTGGCTCAGGTGTTTTACGAGCGCACATTCAGAGAAATACGAAAAGAGCATTGAAAATTTCCTTTACAACCAATTTGAATCAAGATTACACTCTGCGCCTGATTTCAATCAAAGGGTCGCTTTGAGCGTTTATTAAATTTTTCCAGGCAAAAACCCGGACCTGTTTCGGTATAAGGATGAGCAAAATGGAAACAGAAACAAATCCTGCGGATGCAACCCTATTGAAGTCAAAGAGTAATGGCAGAGAATGGGTGGAAGCCGCTATTATTGCCCTTTTACTGGTTGTATTTATTCGCACTTTTCTTGCAGAGCCTTTTAGAATTCCCTCGGGGTCCATGATTCCTACCCTGGTACCGGGCGACCGTATATTAGTTAATAAATTCATTTACGGACCTAAAATTCCGTTTACCGATCAATATATTGCGCGTATCAAAAAGCCCCAGCGCGGCGATATCGTGGTTTTCAAATATCCTAAAGATGAAAATTTGAATTATATAAAAAGGGTTATCGGCATTGAAGGTGATAGAATCGAAATTAAAAACAATATTTTGTATATCCATAGCAAAAAAATAGAGACTAAAAATATCGGTAAATATGCCGAGGATAACGGCTATAACGATAAATCCATTGAGTATCTATTTGATGTGGATCACTTCATATTAACAAAGGATAGCACCCATCAGGATTTCGGCCCGATCGACGTTCCCAAGGATCATTTTTTTGTCATGGGCGATAATCGGGATAATAGTCAAGATAGTCGTGTGTGGGGGTTTGTCGCCGACAATAAGATCAAAGGAAAAGCGTTTATGATCTTTTGGTCATGGCCCCAGCTAAAAAGAAGCTTTCAAATCATAAAATAAGGCGAAATGATTGTGATCCAAAGATTCAATCGGTTCAGCATTGTCTCATTACCCAGGACAAGTTTCTGCACATACGATGCTGAGATTAGGGAGATCAAAACAACCGTCACCGACACCCATCTATTCGGCACAATGAACGAAAATGAAATTTGGATTTGACACTGCCATCTAAAGTGTTATACTTTTATTTTTGAATAAATATTATAGATGTCTTAAAACTGAATAAAGTCGACAACCCTAGGGGCCAAGGTTAATTCTAATTATATGAATGACTTAGCGCCCCTTGTAGTTTTTGGGGGCTCATTTGGTTTCAATTATTTTTATCAAAAGTCATTAGAAAGGAACAATAACTATGTCTAAAAAGGTTACAAAAACAATCGAAGGAAACGAGGCTGCGGCACATATCGCTTATGCGTTGAGTGAAGTGGCGGCGATTTATCCCATTACCCCTTCAAGCACCATGGGTGAATATTGCGACGAATGGTCGGCCCATGGTCGTAAAAATATATTCGGCCAGACTTTAAAAGTCGTTGAAATGCAGTCGGAAGCCGGCGCAGCGGGCGCCGTACACGGAGCTCTGTCCGCCGGAACCCTCTCATCAACCTATACTGCCTCCCAAGGGCTTTTGCTGATGATTCCCAATATGTATAAAATCGCCGGTGAAATTATGCCGGGCGTATTCCATGTTTCCGCCCGGGCCGTTGCGGGCCACGCTCTTTCCATTTTCGGTGATCATTCCGATATCAACGCGGTCCGTCAGACCGGTTTTTCCCTGCTGGCCTCGGCTTCGGTTCAGGAAGTGATGGATCTGGCCTTGGTGGCCCATTTGTCCGCCATCCGTTCCAGTCTGCCCTTTGTGCACTTTTTTGACGGATTCCGCACATCTATGGAAATTCAGAAAATCGAAATGATCGATTATGAAGATATAGCCAAACTGGTGGATTGGGAAGCCATTGAAGATTTCCGCAGCCGTTGCATGAACCCCGAATATCCGCAATTGCGCGGCACCGCTCAAAACCCGGATATCTATTTCCAGAATCGCGAAGCATCCAATCCTTTTTATCAAAGAATCCCCCATATCGTGCAGGAAGAAATGCAAAAAGTCGGAGCCTTGACCGGCCGGTTCTACAACCTGTTCGACTATGTGGGCGATCCCGAGGCGGACCGGGTGATCATTTCCATAGCCTCCAGCTGCGATACGATCGAGGAAACGGTCAATTATCTGAATCGACGGGGCGAACGCGTCGGCTTAATTAAGGTCCGGCTTTATCACCCCTTCTCCAAAGAACATTTTTTAAGGGCGTTGCCGGATTCGGTCAAAAAAATAGCGGTCATGGACCGCATCAAGGTTCCGGGCGGATTGGGCGAGCCCTTGTATCAGGACGTCTGCACGGTATTACAGGAAGATCAAAGCGACATCCTGATCGTGGGCGGCCGTTACGGATTGGGCAGCAAAGATTTCACGCCGACCATGGTCAAAGCGGTTTTTGACAACCTGCGCTCCACCCGGCCCAAGAACCATTTCACCGTAGGGATCAACGACGACGTGTCGCATACCTCCCTGACCTTGGCTGAAGAGATCGACCCTTCTCCGGAAGGAACGGTGCGCTGTAAATTTTGGGGTTTGGGAGCGGACGGTACGGTGGGCTCCAACAAGAACGCCATTAAAATCATCGGGGAAAACACCGATATGTTCGCCCAGGCCTATTTTGCCTATGATGCCAAAAAATCGGGCGGCATCACCATGTCGCATCTGCGTTTTTCGCCGCACCGCATCCAGTCGCCTTATCTGCTGACCCGTTCCGATTTCATTGCCTGTCATAACCCGGCCTTTGTGGAGCAATACGATATTCTGGAAGGCATCAGGGAAGGCGGATCTTTTTTGTTGAATTCCTCCTGGGATCAGAAGGAAATGGAAGCCAAATTACCCGACTCCATGAAACGCACGTTGGCCCTTAAAAAACTG
>RPPU01000137.1 GCA_003819975.1 Desulfobacteraceae bacterium | reverse complement strand
TATTCAAAATCAGAAAGGGCCCGCAACCCCCGGATAATGACATTGGATTTTTTTTGAAGCACATAATCGACCAAAAGGCCTTTAAAAGTGTCTATTTCAACATTCGGATAGCCCTTAAGCACTTCCTTCAACATGGCCATTCTTTCATCTAAAGAGAACAAAGGCACTTTTTTATGATTATTCAAAATAGCCACCACCAACTTGTCGAAAATTTTCAACGCCCTGGAAATCAAACTGATATGGCCGTTGGTAATGGGATCAAAGGTTCCCGGATAAATCACAAGCTTCCCGCTCACAGATCGACCTCATGCTCAAAAATGGTTATTTTCGTGTCTCCGTATGATTTAAGTTTTATCATCCGGATCGGCCCCAATTGCTCAGGCAAAAGATCGCGTTTGGAAGATTCCGCCACCAAGAGCGCACCCTTATCAAGTAATTTTTGCCTGCGGATCTCCTCTAAAAGCTTTTCCACCAAACCTTTGCCGTAAGGCGGATCCAGGAAAACCAAGTTAAATTTACTTTTTCCTAAAGCCGGTCCTTGCGGCAATCCTTGCGACAGATCCTGACGGACAACCATAGCCCGGGCTTCATACTTGCACAGGCTGATGTTTTTGCGGATTTGTTGAATCGCCTGTGCAGCCCGGTCTACAAATATACAGTGCCGTGCGCCCCGGCTTAAGGCTTCAAGGCCCAGACCGCCGGTTCCGGCAAAAAGGTCCAAGACTTCAAAATCCGCAAGGTCTTGACCGATTAAATTAAAAATCGCCCCTTTAACCTTGTCCGCCGTGGGCCGGATATCCAGACCGCTCAATGGAGCCAGACGTCTCCCTCTGGCCTCTCCTCCAATAATCCTCATCTATTGTACAGCACCCTAAAATGCATGCGGTCCTCAATCGTCACTTTTATTCTTCTCTCGGGTATTATCTAAATCCAGCATATGGACGTACGCCCGATCCTTAATATGGCTGGTTTTGGAAAAAGGATTCAATTCCAGACGTAGCAATCGTCCGGGTTTAAAGCGATATAGGGCGATAGCGGGCCCAATGCAAATATAAAGGATCATAAGAAAAAAGAGGGTGATCTTGGGGCGATACGCAATCACCAGGCTGACCAGGATTACGCCCACTAAAAGATTGAACCGATTTTGTTTTTTCAAATCCACTTTTTTAAAGCTGGGATAGGGGATGGTGCTGACCATTAAAAAGGAGAGCCCATAAATCATAATGATAAAAACCAGTGCCCGATCTTCGTTGAAAACTGCGACACTATCCATAAAAAGAATGGCCGTTGCTATCAGGAAAGCTGCACCCGGAATGGGCAGGCCTCTGAAATAGCTGGGATCGGAATATTGTTTTTGAACATTGAAACGCGCCAGGCGTAAAGCGCCGCAGATCACATACATGAACGCCGCCAGCCAGCCTAATTGACCGAAAGAGGTTAGGCCCCATTGAAAGGCCAGCACTCCGGGCGCCACGCCAAAAGCAACCAAGTCGGCCAGGGAGTCGAATTCCATGCCGAAATGAGTCGTGGTATGGGTCAGGCGGGCGATACGGCCGTCCATGGCATCGAACAATGCCGCGACCAGAATGGCAATGGCCGCGATTTCATATTGATTCTGAATACTGGAAATAATGGCGAAAAAACCGCTGAAAAGAGAGGTCGCCGTAAAAAGATTGGGCAGCAGGTAGATACCTTTTCGCGGCCTCGCATTAAATTTTCTTTTTCTGCGTGGTTTCATGGCAAATAACCGATGATGGTTAGTCCGGCCCGGGTGCGTTGGTTTTTTTGTACCGGTATGCGGCACTCCTCCGGGAGATACACATCCAACCGGGAGCCGAAACGGATCAACCCGAACCGCTGCCCCGCGATGACTTCTTCACCTTCATTGACCCAACAGACGATGCGCCGGGCAATGAGTCCGGCGATCTGGACCACGACGATGCTTTGCCCGCCCGGGGTCTCGAGGATCAATTGATTCCTTTCATTGCCGGCCGAGGCTTTGTCCAGATGGGCCGATAAAAACTTGCCGGGAAAATATTGAATCCGGGTCACTCGGCCGCTGACGGCATTACGGTTCACATGCACATTAAAAACCGACATAAAAATGCTGATCTTTTGAGCCGGACGACCCAGGGGGTTTTGATCCGCCGGCAGATGTTCGATGCGGACGATCCAACCGTCAGCCGGCGCCAGGACCGCATCAGTCGGAACATTCTGTTGTCGCTGCGGGTCCCTGAAAAAACCGATCACGAAAATACTGATCAAGGCAAATAGGAAAAAGAGAACAAACCAGTGCAATAACCCGAAAATCAAAGTCAGTCCCAAAGCAATGGCTATAAAAGGCAAGCCTTCCCGGGCGATTCTGAGTTTGTTTTCGATTCGTTCTTTTTTTTGCGCTGTCGATAACATAAAATATAAATAATTTCAATAAGTTATTCAAACAAAACCCAGATTCCCATTTTGAGACCTCGGACATTATATGTCCCCACCCTTTTTTGTCAACTTAGTTATCCAATTTGAATGATTTTCAATAAAAACAAGGAGTTTCTGGCTTTGGTGAGGCAAAATATTGTGTTTGAACCGGCCTGAACTACAATAGGTAGTAAATCTTCAGCCTTCAGCCTTTAGCCTTTTCTTCCTCTGCCTCTTACAACGCTTCCCAAAACCTCAGGATCTCGGGAGACTCTTTTTCATAAACTTGATCCTCTAGAATCAGTTTATAGGCATGCAGCAACTGGGTCGTGACATGGGGCAATTTCCGGCCGCCGTATTTGGTGTCGCCGATAATGGGATGACCGATAGCAGCCAGGCACGCCCGAATCTGATGGGTACGGCCGGTGCGTAATTCCACTTCAAGTAAAGTCATGTTTTTCTTGATCCCCCCCGGCTGAAAAAGCGTGTGTACTTCCTGACTGGCGGAGGTCAAAGCCTGCGACGTAAATCGGGTTTTATTGAGCACGACATCCTTGGTGAGATATCCCTTGATCTCCCCCGAATCCGCAATGGCCCCCTCCACCACGCATTGGTATATTTTTTTTATCCGGTGATCGCGCATTAAGGCGTTATAATGTTTTAAAGCCTCGGGAGATTTGCAAAACAGGACCAAACCGGAAGTATTCTTGTCCAAACGGTGCACCGGCGCCGGCTTGAAAGACCGTGTGACCGTATGCTGCAAATAAAAACAGACTCGGGTAGCCAGCGTATTTTTATATTCGGTCTTGTCCGGGTGGGTTAAAAGACCGGCCGGTTTATTCAGGATCAAGATCTCGTCGTTTTCAAAAACAATATCGAGATCCCCACGCTGTTTCCGGGGCAGTGACTTCTCTTTTCTTAATGAATGGAGAACATCTTCAGGAAGAAAAAAAATCAGGGCATCGTTCGGTTGCAGAAAATAATTCGGCTGCGTTTTTTGATTGTTTACCTTGATTTTCTTTTCCCGGATCCACTTAAATATCATATTGCGGGAAGCCTGGTTAAAATAACGCAGCAGAAAGCGGTCCAGCCGCTGGTTGGCGTCGACGGGTTGGATGATCAGTTCTTGCATGAGAAACCCATTCATTGATCGGAAAAATAATGATCGCTATCGTCAAAAGATTTCTCAAAAATACAAAAAAGATTCAATCATCTTTTGAGACATCCTCGATCGTGATCGTAATTGAATTCAATAAAAATCAAAAAAATATCCTCTGTCTCCCCTTTTTTTAAAGGGGAGAACTCAAAAAAATGTATCCGCCCTTTTTATTAAAGAATAGGATTAAAATTAAGTCCCTCCCTTTGAAAAGGGAGGACAGGAGGGATTTGATTATATTTCAACAATTAAATTAAAGCTCGCATGTAAAACGCGGGATGGCGCGACTATCCCGCTAAAACAATCCATCCGGACTTTGCTCTTTCCTAAAAACAATCTATCGAACAGCCTTTGAAAATCCCGTTAATCCTGTCAAATCTCTTCAAACCCGAGGTGAAATCGAATTGGTCCTGATATCCGGGGAACGGATATCCGGAGCACGCATATAAGCCGGCGTCAAATCGGTTAAAGGTGTAAAATCTTTTTGCTGAAATTTAACCACTCCCAAACGCCCCACTGTTGCTGCGCGCAAAAGCCAAAGGTCCATCGGCGCCATGCATAATTTGGAGCTGAAAATATTTTTCAGGTCCGGGCTCAAACGCAGAAAATGATCGCCGATAAAAACAAAAGGTTCCCGCACAAAACCGGGCAGATCCTCGATTTTGAGCGTGGTTTCTTCTTTAAGGCATTTCAATTGCCTTGCTCCATCCCATTCATAAAGGGCGGTAAAGACTTCCCCGCGGCGCGAGCCGATTAAAGGACAGATCGCTTGCGGAATATACGGCAATTGAGCCGCGAATGCTTCCAGGCTGGAAACTGAAATCGCCGGAATGTTCCGGGCCTGGCACAACCCTTTAATGAATGCCAGACCCACGCGCAAACCGGTGAAACTGCCGGGTCCCCGCACCGCAATCACGGCTTCAAGATCCCGGGTCGTCATTTGCGCGGACTGAAACAAATACTCCACCGCCGGCATCAATTCCCGGAAATGCGCACCGGTCGGCGCCAGCGAAAATTCGGCTCTGACCGAACCGGACTGGTCCATCAAAGCCATGCTGAACTGAACAGTGGCTGTATTGAGAACAAGGATCATGACTTATTTATCAACCTTAAAACATCATGAAAAGTAATAAAAAGCGCCATGCTAATGATAATAGCAAACCCGATTTTGATGACCCATTCTTTCTGTTTTGAACTTAAAGGCTTGCCGATAATGGCTTCAATAAGCACGAGTACAATCAAACTCCCGTCAAGAGCTGGAATTGGAAAAAGATTGAGGATGCCTAAATTAACACTAATAACCGCAATTAAAGGAATCAGATACCAAAGACTCATTCTGGCAAAATCTCCCGTAACCTTGCTAATCATAACCGGCCCACCTAGCGCAGTTATCGAAAGGCGTCCCCTGAACAACATACCCAAAACATTAATAATTTTCTTGATTTCTTCATGAGTTTGCTGAATTCCGCGCATGACCGCATTCAATGGTCCAAGAGGAATTTCCGCGACTAACTCAAGATAGGTACTGACATTGATAAAACCTGTTCGAATTTCCTGCCCCTGGATTTTCCTTGCTTTCTCGCGCGGAATAACAAGCACATGCAGGACTTTCTCTTCCCCAGACATTTTAGCTCTTAAAATTTCAAAATCAACAGGGATTCCGGCCTTGAAAAGCAAATATTCCTGCAAACCGCCGGAGGATTTGATGAGTTGGCCGTCTAAGCGTATAATGACATCTCCGGGTCGCAGACCCGCTGCTTGAGCAGGGCCAGGCATAATATCGGCTCCAGGCCGAAGGCCGACTGCTTGAGCAGGGCCATCGTTATTGACTTCATCAAGACGTATATGGTAAATACTTTCTCCCTTAAAAAAGAAGATTCCGCTAAATATCAAAACCGCCAATAAAATGTTAAATATCGACCCGGCCGCTAAGATGGAGATTTTTTTCAGAGCCGATTGACGGTCTAAAGCTCTCGCCATTTCTTCTGGCGGCAAATCTTTTATTTCCTCATCATCATCTTCGCCTAAAAGCTTAACAAAGCCACCCAATGGGATCCAACGGATGGAATATTCAGTTTCACCAACTTGTTTGCTGACGATTTTCGTACCAAAACCAAGAGCAAATTTCAAAACTTTTACATTGAAGACTTTTGCTAAAAGAAAATGTCCCAGTTCATGGCAAAAGACCAGTATTCCCAAAACAATTAAAAAAATAATGATATTATAAAAAGTGAAATCAAATACTATATTCATGATTCTATACCTCTATTGTTATTCCAATCTCAACTATTTCATTAGTGCTTTATAATTTTTTGTGACTTTTCCCGCGCCCAGCGGTCCGCTTCCAACACATCTTCAATTCGATTGACATCCCCGGCCCGATGGGCTTGCATGGTTTCCTCGATCACGGCTGGGATGCGTAAAAAGGGAATCCGGCCCTCCAAAAATGCGTTCACGGCTACTTCATTGGCCGCGTTTAAAACCGCCGGCATACTGCCGCCTTGTTTCATGGCGTCAAAAGCCAATTGAAGACAACGGAATTTTTTAAAATCGGGCTTATCGAACGTCAGGGTTCCGATTGCTTCCAGATCCAGGCGCCGCGCCGGCGTGGGCCAATGCCGGGGATAGGAAAGCGCATATGCGATGGGCGTGATCATATCGGGTACGCCCATTTGGGCGATGATCGAACCGTCCCCATATTCCACCATGGAATGCACAATGCTCTGGGGATGGATCATAATGTCGATTTGATCCAGACGCAGATCGAACAGCCACTTGGCTTCGATCACTTCCAGGCCCTTGTTCATCAAAGTGGCGGAATCAATGGTAATCTTGGGCCCCATGTTCCAGTTGGGATGATTCAGGGCCTGGACCGGAGTGACCGATGCCATTTCTTCCGGCGTAAAGTTTCTGAAAGGACCGCCTGAAGCAGTCAGAACAATGCGTTGTAAATCTTCGCGCGGATGCCCCTGCAGGGATTGAAATACTGCGCTATGCTCGCTGTCCACCGGCAAAAGGTCGACGCTTTTGCTTTTGGCCAGGTTTATGACCAAGGCTCCGGCCATGACCATGGTTTCTTTGTTGGCCAGGGCAATGTTCTTGCCGGCCTGAATCGCCGCATAGGTCGGCAGTAAACCAGCCGCGCCGCTGATGGCCGAAATCACGGTATCGGCCTGCTCCAGGGTCGCCAAGGTCGCGTACCCGTCCGGCCCGCAATAGAGTTCCGGACTCGCGCGGCCCTTGAGCCGGGCGTTTAAGGCATCGATCCCTTCCTTGTTTCTTATTGCCACAGCCTTAGGCTGAAATCTGTTTATTTGATCGAAAAGCAAATCAAGATTGCCGCCCGCGGCCAGACCGACCACATTATATCGGTCCGGATAAGCGGCGATTACTTTCAGGGCGCTGGCGCCGACGGAACCGGTGGACCCCAGGATGATGATGTTCTTCATTTTTGCGTAATCAGCTCCCTGAAATAGGCGATGGTCTTTTGCAAACCCTGTTCCAGCCCTATAGAAGGCTCCCAATTGAGCTTGGCCTTAGCCAGACGGATGTCCGGGCAGCGTTGGCGGGGATCGTCTTCAACAGCCGGCAGCCATTCAAGTTTTGATTTCGATTGGGTCAGGGAGAGGACAAGTTCAGCCAATTTTTTAATCGTAAACTCCCGCGGATTGCCCAAATTGACCGGACCGACAAAATCATCCGGGCCCTCCATCATTTTAATCATCCCGTCGATCAAGTCATCCACATAACAAAAAGACCGGGTAAAATTCCCGTCCCCGTAAATCGTGATGGGTTCGTTCCTCAAGGCTTGCATGATAAAATTGCTGACCACCCGGCCGTCAGCCGGATGCATGCGCGGACCATAGGTATTGAAAATGCGCACAACCCGGATATTGACCTTATTCTGGCGATAATAATCGAAAAACAGAGTCTCGGCGCAGCGCTTGCCCTCATCATAACAAGCCCGGGGCCCGATCGGGTTCACATGCCCCCAATAGGTCTCTTTTTGGGGATGGATATCCGGATCGCCGTATACCTCGCTGGTCGAGGCTTGCAGGATCTTGGCTTTAACCCGCTTAGCCAAGCCGAGCATATGAATGGTGCCCATAACATTGGTCTTGATGGTTTTGACCGGGTTGAATTGATAATGGACCGGTGAAGCCGGGCAAGCCAGGTGATAAATCTGGTCCACCTCCAAAAAGATCGGATTGACCAGATCGTGGCGCACGACCTCAAAATGTTTATCGGCCGTCAAATGAAAAATATTACGCTTTTGGCCCGTAAAATAATTATCCAGACAAATGACATAATGACCGGCTTGTAAAAGTTTTTCGCACAAATGCGAACCTAAGAATCCGGCGCCGCCGGTTACCAGGATCCGGGTCCGATTATAAGGATAATGGGGCATAGAAAGATTAACCTTTCAAACAATTTCTTAAATAAGAAATCATAGCACGAATAGGGGTTGGCGTAAATGGTTCTTTCTTAGAAGCCAGGAGTCAGAAGACAGGAGGCTAAATTATCGTCAATGATAATAGTTGCAGACTCTATCCTGCGTCACGTCATGCAGCCATAAGGCTGTTACCTCGATGATTACGTTGACTGCCTTCTTGTTTCCTCATTCTGACTCCTGAATTCTGACTTCTGGCTACTGCGCAGCTATGCCCGTGCTCCCCAAGTGAGATAAAGGTAAAGCACCGGAATGGAAAAAAGCAGGCTGTCCAACCGGTCCAGAATGCCGCCATGACCGGGCAGGATATTTCCCGAATCCTTGACCCCATGGTCCCGCTTGAGCATGGATTCCACCAGATCGCCGATCTGACCGCTGATCGAAAGCGCCATGGCCAGGCCTATCAGAGCAAAAGAATAGGGAAAGGCACGCAAAACATAGGGAAAGACATAGGCCCCCAAACGTTCGCCGCCGATGAAGCTGAAAATAAAATAACCCAGCCAAAAGAGATAGGGGAAAAGAAAAACACTGCCGGCGGCAAAAACGACTCCGCCCACGGCTCCGGCTACGGTCTTGCTCGGGCTGATGGCTTCGTAAAGCTTGCGCTTGCCGAAAAGGCGGCCGCTGTAAAAAGCGCCGGTGTCGGTCATGAAGATAATCACGAGCCAAAACAGAATGTAATGAAAACCGTTCGGCACCCGGTCGACCAACATCAGCATGGCCAAAGGCATACAGATATAAACCGGCCCCAAAACGGTCCGGGCGATGTTTTCGCTGAAATGCGGGGGCGCGGATCTAAAAGTCGCCAGGTAATAGAGGAAAGGAATCACGGCCCAGGAGAAAATAACAAAAGGCAAGGCAAAGAAGTAATAATAAGCAGTCCCAAACAGGATAAAGGCCGAAGCATACATGCTGTATTGAATGAAAACCGGCACGTTTTTGGGCGGGAAATGATAAATTTCGTAAAGACCGGTTACGCAAAGCCACAGCAAAAAGCCGTAAAACTGCCAGCGCGGCGCCAGCGCCACCAGGTAATACAAAATCGGTAACCCGACCAAAGCGGTCAACCAGCGTTTTAAATGGCTGCTCAATCCCATGTGCGTTTACCCCTCTTCCGTGATCGCCCCAAAACGGCGCTCCCTTCTTTGAAACGCTTCCAGGGCCACCAGATATTCCGGCTTGCGAAAATCGGGCCAGAGGATATCGGTGATATAAATCT
>RPPU01000136.1 GCA_003819975.1 Desulfobacteraceae bacterium | reverse complement strand
TATCTATAAATTTATTTTCACGCATCAAAGGTTTTTCGGGGCCATTTTCAACAGTATGCTGCTCGGAACCATTGTGGCGACCCTGGCGACCGCGATCGGTTTTGTATTTGCCTATACCCTGACCCGCATCCGGTTCGTGGGCTCGGGCATTGCCAAAAACCTGGTATTGCTTCCTTTGATTTCGCCGCCCTTTATGTTCGCGCTGTCCGTCATCCTGTTGTTCGGCCGCAACGGCTTGGTTACGGCCGGCTTGCTGAATATCGACCGCTTCAACATCTATGGTTTGCCCGGGCTCGTTTTGGTTGAGATCATCTGCCGCTTTCCTTTGGCTTATTTGACCCTCTCCGGAATTTTACAGGCGATCGACCCGGACTTGGAAAGTTGCGCCAACAACCTGGGCGCCAAACCGGCCAAAACCTTTTTCTCCATAACCCTCCCTTTGGCCTTGCCGGGGATATGCGCTTCCTGGCTGTTGGTATTCGTCAATACCTTGACCGATTTCGGCAACCCCATCATTATCGGCGGCAATTTCAATGTGCTTTCGGTGCAAGCGTACATGGAATTCACCGGTATGGGCAATCTGCCCCGGGGTTGCGGCCTGGCCATGCTTCTTCTGATCCCGACGGTTTTGATTTTTTTTCTGCAAAAATACATATTAAGCAAGAAGTCCTATGTCACCTTGACCGGCAAAGCGTCCCGCAGAAAATTGATCGAACCGCGGCCGGGAACCAAAATGATTTTATTCGTTTTCTGCGGCAGCATCATCGCTTTCGTTATTCTACTTTATCTGACCATTATCCTGGGAAGCTTCATCAAGCTCTGGGGGTTGGATTGGAGCCTGACCTTGAAGTGGTTTAAATACGCCTACGATGTCGGGTTGAACGCCTTGAGCGACACCCTGATTTTAGCTTTGACCGCCACGCCCATCACCGCTTTGATGGGGATGTTCATCGCCTTTCTGGTCGTGCGCAAGAAATTTCCCGGCCGACATGCTTTGGAATTCGGCACAATGTTGACCTATGCCGTTCCGGGTACGGCTATGGGTATCGGCTATATCTTGGCCTTCAATAAACCGCCTTTATTGCTGACCGGTACGGCTTTTATTTTGATAGCCTGTTTCATATTCCGGTATCTGCCGGTCAGCGTGGAATCGGGGATCGCTTCCCTCAAGCAGATCTCGAAAGATATCGAGGAATCTTCGACCAATCTAGGCGCCAAAACATCCTACACTTTTAAGCATGTGACCTTGCCGCTGATCGCGCCCTCCTTCTTCACCGGCATGATCTACACCTTTATCAAATGCGCCACAGCCATCAGCGCCATCATCTTTCTAGTCTCGGGGCGCTGGAACCATTTAACGGTCCTGACCTTGGCGCAAACCGAAATCATGCGGTTGGGCGCTGCCTCGGTTTTTTCCACCGTATTGATTTTTATCATCATGATCGCCCTAGTGATCATTAGAAAAGTAACCGGCATGGGACAGGAAAAAATATTCGGCAACATCAGCTGAGCCAATAGAGCGCTGAGTTTTTAATTATAACGGAACCTATTATCATTTCATGAGGAACTCGGTACTCTTGTTTTGATCATGAAGGAGAAAAAATGAAGGATCAAATAGCAGACAGAGAAACGGCGTCTTTCGGCTCTTGGGAAGCCGGCGATTTAGTCTTGAAAAATATCGTCAAATCATTCAGAGACAAAGACCGCGGCACGACCTATGCCGTTCATGATGTCTCCTTGAATATTCAAAAAGGGTCTTTTGTAACGCTCTTGGGCCCGTCCGGTTGCGGTAAAACAACCACCTTGAGAATAGTTGCCGGATTCGAAGATCCGGATTCGGGCGAAATCTACTTAGGCTCAAAGAAGCTCAATCATGTCCCGGCCTATGACCGCAATATGCCGATGGTGTTTCAGAGCTACGCGCTTTTCCCGCATTTAACGGTTTTTGAAAACATCGCCTATGGTTTGAAGATTAAAAAATTGGGACCCGCGATGATCAAGAATGATGTGGCCATGGCCTTGCAGATCATCAATCTGACCGGATTCGAAAATCGTTACCCCGGAGAACTTTCCGGCGGGCAACAACAAAGAGTGGCCCTGGCTCGAGCCATTGTCTTGAAACCGAAAATCATCCTTTTTGACGAGCCGTTGTCCAACCTAGATGCCAAATTGCGCATTCAAACACGCTTGGAAATAAAAAGAATCCAACAACTGCTCCATATCACCGTATTATACGTCACGCATGACCAGGCCGAAGCTTTGAGCCTTTCCGATGTGATCGTGCTGATGAACAAAGGTCGCATTGAACAGATCGGATCGCCCGCGGAGATTTATAATAAGCCCAGAAGCGTTTTTGTAGCCGATTTTATCGGCAATTCCAATTTTATCGACGCGAAAATAAAAAGGATTGAACGGCAAGCGGTGATCGTGAGCGTGGAGGGCCAGGAACTGGAAATATCCAAAACAAGCGCGTACGACGGCATCCGGGAAGAGGATGAAATTTATTTAGCCACCAAGCCCGATGCCATTCAGGTCAACGGATCGCCTAACGGGTTTAAAGGCACCTTGCTGAATAAATCTTTTTTAGGTTCCACCCTGGAATATGAGATCAAATTCGGGGAGAGTTATATCACGTCCATTCAGTCCAGCAGCATGGTCAAAGATCCACAAGTATTAAACGGCGATACCGTATATTTTAATTTCAACCTGGAGTTTTTAAATATTTTAAAAAAGGAATAATTCCGAATCCGGACAAGCTGGAAGCAAATCGGATCAGCGTATAAAAATAATAAAAGACAATACCAAAGCAGGAAGGCCGGATGTATTTTAAACGGAAAGAAGCCCAATTGGTTGTTCCGGACAGGGTCGCTGAAGACAGAGCCCTGTCCCGCACCACGCATTTGGCGATCGGCGCCCATGCCGATGACTTGGAGATCATGGCTATTGACGGAATTTTGAAAACCTATCAAAAAGAGGATCAATGGTTCTGCGGAGTGGTGGTCACGGACGGGAACGGGCCTTCGGAAGCGGAGTCCTCCCAAATCAGAGCCATTCGAAAAGCGGAACAGGAAAAAGCCGCGCACATCGGAGAATACGGTTCCCTGGTTTGGCTGGATTATCCCAGCCGGATCGTCAAAAAAAGGGACGATCCCGATCTTAGCCGGGACTTGTTGCGAATCATTAAGGCGACCGGACCGGAAATCGTTTATACCCATAACCCGGTTGATAAACATGAAACCCACGTGGCCGTGGCTTTGCGGGTGATAGAAGCTTTGCGCTTGGTGCCGGATGATTTGAAACCCAGCCGGGTCTATGGTTGCGAAGTCTGGCGGGACCTGGATTGGCTGCCGGATCGGGAGAAAGTGGTTTTCGATGTTTCAGCCCGCCCGGACCTGCAAAGAGAATTACTGAACGTATTTGCTTCGCAAATCAACGACCATAAGAGATACGATCTGGCAGCCATAGCCAGAAGGAATAGTCATGCCGTTTTTTTCGATCCGCGGCAGCCGGATCGCGCTAGTGCCCTGGCCTATTCCCTGGACCTCACCCCGTTGCTGCATGACGCAAAACTCTCTGTAGACAGATACGTGCGGGAATTAATCGGCCGTTTTAGCGCTGAGGTAAGCGAGTCGATTCATCGAATGGAATCTTCTACGCTTTTCGCGTAGCGGGTTTTTCGGATAAATTTAATAGCAAGAATGGAAACATTCATTAAATGATATCATTTTTATAGATGATAGAAATAGCAATCGTCGCACGGCCGGAAGATGTCCGGTTGCGCCGATTCAATGCTTTTTACGCCCGAATATCCGGATATAAAGAGGAAAAATTCCTTGACCTTCAGCTCCCCATCTTTCATAATTGATTGTCCGTTTTATGAAAACGCGATAGAAGCCCGTGATCGGATCCAATGTCAGGAATATGATCTTTTGCTGCCGGGGCCCTGCAACCTGCATTGCAAATATTGTTTCTCCGAGTGGGGAAAAGAGCCCCAAAACAGCCCGTGCCCTAAAAAGTCTTTCGACGATATCACGGACATTATTCGGCAAAACATCTCCGCGGGCCTGCGGAAGGTCCGGATCAAGAGCAATGGCGAGCCGACCCTTTATCCGCGCTTTTGGGACTTGATCGATTTCATCAACCTTCACGGCGGACAAACCGAGGTATACACCAACTCCTTCAATAACACCGCGGAACTCTCCCGAATGTTCGCCGCCAAAAACGTGAACATCGTCACCAAGCTGGATGCTTTAACCCCCGAGATCAACGATTATTTGACCGGGGTCACGGGCAGTTTTACAATCCAATATAAAGCCGTATTCAATTTCATCGAGGCCGGCTATACCATGGACGGCCCGAAGCTTGGTCTTCATGCAATCATCTGCAAGCAAAACTATGGTCAACTGCCGCGTTTTTGGCGCTTCTGTCGCGATTTAGACATCATTCCCTATTTCCAAATCCCGGCGCCGCCGCCCAACCGCAATAACCCATATTTCCGCGAATTATGCGTCGATCGGGTCGCGATCCACAAATTGTTCGAGCAAATTTTACGCATCGACAAGGAGGAATATGGGAATTCCTGTTGACTTTTTCACAACGTTGCATTGCCAATCAAAATGATCCCCAGGTCAATAATCAAATTTATCAATGGTTCCCTTCTTGCCTTTTCACCTATCAAAGCCGGACTAGCGGGTAAAAGCATGGATTTTCCGCAGATAAACACTCTGTTCGGATCGATATGAAAGATTATTAATTTGTATGATATTTGTAGGTTTCCATAGTGTATGTTGCGATACGCGGATCATTGAAGGGTTTATGGTCTATTTGATTGGTAACTTATTGACCTAACAAATAAAATCGGTCTCGATTCGGTTTAGAGGGGCTGGATTTCAGCGGAACAAAAATAAGCATGGAAAATATTGAAAAAAACCGACCGATTTTTGGAAAAAAAAGTAACTTGGAGAAAGCCTCCGGATCCATGGCGCTTAAGATAGCGCACGATCCGAGGGTGTCGAAACCATATACGGTCATTTCTAAAAATGAAAAACGCAACCTGCCTTCGCTATCGCTCTTTTTATTCGGCCGGCCCAGAGTAAAACGGAACGATTTGCCGATAGAGATCAACCGGCGCCGAGCCCTGGCTCTGGCCGCTTATCTGGCTTTAAATCAAGGACCGCAAAACCGCGACACTTTAGCCACGCTCCTTTGGCCGGAAAATGACCAAACAGCCGCCCGGACTTCATTGGGCACCTGCCTGGCCCAACTCAGAAAATTATTCGGATTCGAATTTTTGTTGAACGATCGGGAGCATGTTTCGATTCATCCGGATTTAAAGCTTCGAGTCGACGTCCGGCAATTCCAAGAGTTGATCGCCGGCCACGAGGAGCACCGGCATTCCGAACAAGATCTTTGCGCCGATTGTTTGGTTTCTTTGACCCGCGCGGTTGAACTTTATAAGGGCGATTTCATGGCGGGATTCGTCATTCCCGACAATGATTTCTTCGAGAATTGGAAGAGGGGCCAGACCGAGGAGTTGCGTCAAAGCCTGATTCAGGTTCTGCGGAAATTGGTTTTATATCATCATTCGCGGAAAGAATTCGAAACGGGTCTCGCCTATGCGCGGCGTTGGCTGAAAGAAGACCCTTTGGATGAAAAGGCGCATTTTCATCTCATGCGGCTCTATGCGGATTCGGGGCAGCCCTCGGCGGCGTTGCGGCAATACCAAGAATGCGTTCGTGTTTTAAAAAAAGAACTGGATATAGGGCCCCATGAAGAGACAGTCGACCTGCATACCGAGATTAAGAAGCAGAGACCGGCCGCGGTTTCTCCGGCAATGCCGGTAAAATCATGGTCACCGGAGGAGGAACATCCGCCGGCTCAACCGGATTTTTGCATTGGCCGGGAAAAGGAGATCAAGGAAATAAACCGTCTGTTGGCCGATCCGCAATGCCGTCTTCTGACGCTGGTGGGACCGGGAGGGGTCGGGAAAACCCAACTGGCGCATAAAATTCATTCCAATATGCAGGGGCTTTTTCGAAACGGCGCTTTTTTCGTCCCCTTGACCCATGTGAAAAAAATGGAGATCATTCCCGAGACCATAGCCTATCGGTTGGATTTGACATTTTTTTCCGAGATCGACCGACATGCTCAGGTTTTGCGGTTTTTAAACGGCAAACATCTTCTTCTGATCCTGGATAATTTCGAACATCTGCCGAACGGAGCGGAATGGGTGGCGGATATCCTGCGCCGGACCGCCGGGGTCAAGATTTTGGTGACGTCGCAACAGCGCTTGAATCTGAAAGAGGAATGGATTCTGACAATCGCGGGATTGGACTATCCGCCGACGGAACTGACTGCGGAATTGGAGCACTACGGGGCTGTGCAGCTTTATGTCGAAAGAGCCAAGCATGTGCGTCCGGGGTTTGTATTGCAGGCGGAGGATCGGTCGGCAATCTCCCGCATATGCCGGACTACCGGAGGGCTGCCTTTGGCGATCGAATTGGCCGCCGGGTGGCTGCAAATGTTTTCCAGCCGGGAAATTGCGGAAGAGATGGAAAAGGATCTCGGTTTTCTGAAAGGCCATTGGCGAGATTTGCCGGAAAGACACCGCAGCCTGGAGGCGGTGTTCGAACGCTCTTTGCAGTTGTTGACCCCGAATGAACAGCAAGCCCTTAAAAAACTGGCGGTCTTCCGGGGCGGATTTTCCCGACAAGCGGCCAAAGAGGTGGCCGGCGTGTCCTTGCCGGTTTTGCTTTCCTTGATCCAAAAATCGTTTTTAAAACACCGGCAACCGGAACATTATGAACTATTGGATTTGCTGCGGAAATTCGTACGAAGCAAGGCTCAATTTTCTTCTAAAGAGTTTGCGGACGTTCGATGTCGGCATGCCGCCTATTTTGGGAATTGGCTGCAACAAAAGGAGCCGGAGTTGAAAGACGGCCGGCAAAAAAAGGCGATCCGGGAGATAACGGAGTATATTCAGAATATTCACAAGGGTTGGGCGTGGGCGGTTGCCAATAAAAGAACGGATTTTATGAAGCAATACCTGGAGGGTCTTTTTTATTTTTATGAGATGCGGGGCTGGTATATCCAAGGCGAACAAGACCTCCAAAAAACCCTGGAGGCTTTACAAGGCGATCCCCAAACAGGAAAAGACTCGGAATCGATTATCGGGAAAATCCTTTCCCGGCAAGGGCGATTTTGTCTGTTTTTGGACCGGTATGAAAAGTCGCAGGCTTTATTGGAGAAAAGCGTTTCTATTTTCAGAAAATTGAATTTAAAAAAAGAATTAGGTTGGGCCTTAAATTATTTGGGCATTGTTTTTAGAAGAACAGGCCGAATTGAGGAAGCAAAGGCCGACTTTGCGGAAGCGCTTGCGCTTTTTGAAGAGACCCTCGATCGCTGTGGAATCGCCGCCGGTTTGAAAAATTCAGGCACGACATGCATTTTATCGGCTGAATACGCCGACGCCCGAAAGGCATTGCAAAGGGCCTTGAACGAATATCGGGCAAGGCAAGATTCATACAATATAGTCGGCGTGTTGAATAATCTGGCTATCGTCCATGAACGAGAGGAAAATTACGCGGAAGCCGTGATCCTGTACCGGGAAAGTCTCGAGATGTGCGCCGATATCAATGATGAATATGTGAAGGCCAATTATCGCAATAATTTGGGCTTTGCTTATTGGGGCAATGGACAATTCAGGGAAGCAGAGGAATGTTTTCGAACGGCCGTCAAAACGGCCATCGATGTTCAGGCCCGATTTATCCTGCAGGAGGGTTTGATCGGGTTGGCCCATGTTCTTGAAAAAACGAATCAAAAAGGAAAAGCATTGGAAATAATCGGATTTATGCTGCATACCCCCCCAATTATACCCGAAGTCCTGCAAAGGGCCGAGCAAATGGCCGGGAAATTACGCCGGCAGTTTAGCGAGCCGGAATTCGCAACCCTTATTGAAAAAGGAAAAGGCTTGTCCCTGGACTATTTTACGGAACGGTTCAAACAAGGGTTGCTTTAAAAACCAAATATTTTCCGCATGACTGAAAAGAAACATGTACGGCTGACCCGGTTCCCTACTTCCTAACCGGATCAGAACTCATCCATGCTTCCTTTTTGCGGTTATAACCGGTTCGTCCGTCACGGTATGGCGGATGGGGTTGGCGGTTGTTTTACTTTCAGAACACTCCAGAGATTGCTGAAATCGTCGGTCCACAATCGCCTGAGGCGTTTTTCGGGCGTGACCGGGGTCATTCCGGTAAAGTATTTTTCGGCAATCGTTTTATTGTTGCTCAACAGAATCCATTGAGCCGGGAAAACGCCATCTTCCAAAACGGTCGCGTTCATCAAATAATAGGGTCGATACTGATAGTACCTGGCGAAGGCATCCGCGACCGGCGCAAGATCAACATTGCGATTGGAGACATGAATGGCCAGAACGCCGTCCGGCTTCAATAAACTGAAATAAAGCGAAAAGGCCTCCCTGGTCAGCAAGTGCGTTGGAATGGCGTCGCTGCTGAATGCGTCCAATACAATAAAGTCGAAGCTCTGTTTTTTGCCCCAAGTGAGATCCCGTTCCATAGAGAGCCGGGCATCGCCTTCAATAATATCGATTTTGGCGCCCAGAGTTCGCGCATGGGAAATAAAGGTAAAAAAACGTGTATCCTGAGCGGCTTCGATGACGTCGGGATTCATTTCATAAAACCGGAATTCATCACCGGCTTGAGCATACGCGGCAATGACGCCCACACCCAAACCCACCGCGGCGATGCGCAGACCTTGGTCGCGGGGGCGGGGATATTCTTTGAACAGCAACCCCATTCCGCTTTGCGCTCCGTAATAGGTTGTCGGCAGGTATTGACGCTCGGAATCGAGAAATTGCAAGCCATGCAGGGTGTTGCCGTGCCGCATCTGGCGATGGTGCATTTTTGGGTTATCGGCATTCAATTCCATGATTCGGATTACTCCGAAAAAATTACGCTTTATGGAGATGAGATTGTCCATGGTCAGGGATATCTGGTAATAGAATGCCGTTCCCACACCTGCCGCGAACACCAGGGATAGCGCCGCTGCAGCCACCCGGATCGCGGTACGTACGGTGTGTTTCGTTTCGTGGAGCCGGCATAGGATCAGCATCAGCAGCAAACCAATACAGCCCAGGTATAACTCATAATAGTTGTTGAAGACGGCCGTGGCGACAAGGCCCGCGAATATTCCGCCTACGGCTCCGCCCGCGGAGAT
>RPPU01000135.1 GCA_003819975.1 Desulfobacteraceae bacterium | reverse complement strand
TTGCAGGTTAAAGGCGCCAAACGCGGAATGGCGATCAGCCATGCCGGTGTCGGTTCGCATGTCACGGCCACGATCCTGATGGATCCCGATCATCTGATGAAACCAGGCGTTTAATACAAGGAGATATGACAATGAGTATATTTGGAACCGTACGAGTCAAAAAAGGACAATACCGCATTAAGGGGGATTTCCACCATATTACTCCCAACACGCCGATTCGTAATGAAGATGAAGGTTGGCGGCTCATGGGCGTGACCAATCCCCGGGAAATGATCTATATCCACACCTATGGCGGTGAAGCCGTATTTTTTGAAAATTTAGGCAAGGGCAAGATCCACGGCACAAGATGTGATAATCCCAAATGTGAGACCAAGGGAAGTATCTATCTGCCTTTCCGGATTCACTGTCCGGACTGTTTGGGACGGAATACGGTTGTGGATCTCACGGATGTATGCCGCAAGACGGCCAAAATCCATACGTTTATGGTATGCGAGCGTTCCGGAGCATTCAATGTCCTGGACAAACCGATTAAGTTTATCAACATTGAATTCAAAGACGTGGTCACGATCCTGATGAGTTATCTGGCGATCGGCGAACCCAATATCGGCATGCGCGTCGTTCCGATTTTCAGGACCGTCGCGCCCACCTTTACCATTACCGATCTGGCCTGGGCGCCGGAAAACACTCCGGCCAATCTATTGCCGGAAGGTTTTACCTTCGGATAGGATTTTTTGATCCACAAAGCGCGGGATCAAAAAATCCTGAATTCCGGCAAGGAATTGCCGGAATGAGAACGCTGCCGTAATATCATAAAATCGTTGTCGTAATCGTCATGCGGTTACGACAACGATCGGTAAATCATTTCATGGATAAGTCTTGGAATTTTTGCGGCACTAGAGTCATTTCAGATCTTTTGAAATGACGTCCTTTGTGGTGAAAGATTTCAGGACTTTAGAAATGCTTCAGAGCCGCTTTACCGATCGCGAATACATTGAAGCCCATCTTGAATAATTTTTGGTGATCCAGGATATTGCGACCGTCAAAGATGAAAGCCGGTTGGGCCATGCTTTTCAGGATGCGCGCATAATCGAGGTTTTGATAAAGCGGCCATTCGGTCATGAGGGCCACGGCATGCGCGTCTTGGGCGGCCTGATAGGGGTCTTCCGTATAAGAGATATTCCCTTTAAGGTTCGCTAAGTCTATTTTTGCATTATCCAGGGCTTGCGGATCCGTGATCACGATTTGGGCGTTTTCTTCGGCCAACCAGCGGGTCACGTAAATAGCGGCGGATTCACGGGTGTCGCCGGTGTGGGCCTTAAAAGCAAAACCGAAGAGAGCAATTTTTTTGCCGGCCACGGTATTGAACATATTGGCCAGCATGTTTTGCGCAAACCTTTTTTCCTGCCACTCATTGATTTTAACGACCGATTCCCAGTAGTCCGCCACTTCGGTGAGGCCGTAGGTTTGACAGATGTAAACCAGATTGAGGATGTCTTTCTTAAAACAGGAACCGCCAAAACCCACGCTGGCTTTCAGGAAACGGGGACCGATGCGGGAATCCGTTCCAATCGCGTAGGCCACTTCATCGATGTCTGCTTCGGTTTTCTCGCAAAGCGCGGAAATGGAATTGATGGAGGAGATTCTTTGAGCCAGAAAAGCGTTGGCGGTTAATTTGGACAGTTCGGCGCTCCAGATATTGGATTCAATAATGTGTTCTTTGGAAACCCAGTTGGCATAGATTTTGACCAGTTCCCGGCGGGCGCGGAGGCCTTCGGGTGTTTCATGGGAACCGATCAAGACGCGGTCGGGTTGTTCCAAATCCTTGATGGCGCTGCCTTCGGCCAGGAATTCGGGGTTGGAGAGCACTTCAAAATGCAGGTTCCCGGGATTGTTGTTCAGAATGCGTTCCATGGCTTCGGCCGTGCGTACCGGCAGGGTCGATTTTTCCACGATGATCTTGCCGCAATCGGATTGGGCCAAGATCTGGCGGGCGGTTTTTTCCCAATATTGCAGGTCGGCGGCCTGGCCGGCGCCCTGGCCGAAAGTCTTGGTGGGAGTGTTGACCGAGACAAAAATGATGTCGGCCTCTTTAATGCCTTTATCGATCTCGGTCGAGAAAAAGAGGTTTTTGTTGCGAGCCTTGTTGACGACTGCTTCAAGCCCCGGCTCGTAAATCGGCAAGGGCCCATTGTTCCAGGCCCGGATTTTTTCTTGGTTGATGTCGACCACGACGACTTTATACTGAGGGCATTTGGCGGCGATCATGGCCATGGTGGGTCCGCCCACGTAGCCGGCGCCGATGCAAAGGATGTTTTTTTTAAAGGCCATGGGATTCCTCGCGAAAAATAGAAGTTAGGATCCAGAAGTCAGAATTCAGAATACAAACCATACGGAGAGACAGAAGCTATATAAAGTATTTCATAAATATTCCGGATTCTGTATGCTGACTTCTGAATTCCACATAAAGCTTATTTAAAAAAGATTAATTGAAAGATCAAGTTAAATAATATCTATAGCCTTCAAATCTTGTAAAATTCCCGATACCAACGGACAAATTGCTCAATGCCTTTTTCTATCGGCGTAGCGGGTTGATATTGCAAGTCCTTGACCAGGTCGGACACATCGGCCCAAGTATTGGGGACGTCGCCGGGTTGAAGCGGAAGAAATGTTTTTAGGGCCTCTTTACCTAATGCTTTTTCCAAGGCCCGGATAAAGTCCAACAGTTCTACGGGCGCGTTGTTGCCGATATTGTAAATTCGGTAGGGTGCGCTGGAACGGGAAGGGTCGGGCAGTGTGCCGTTCCAATGCGGGTCTGCCTGGGCAGGTTGATCCAGAGCCTTGATCACACCGCTGACGATGTCGTCCAGATAGGTAAAATCGCGTTGCATAGCGCCGTTGTTGAAGATTTCAATGGGGCGGTTTTCCAGGATCGCCCGTGTAAAAAGAAAAAGGGCCATATCGGGCCGGCCCCAAGGTCCGTAAACCGTGAAAAACCGGAGGCCGGTGGTCGGTATCCGAAAAAGATGGCTGTAAGTATGGGCCATCAGCTCCGTGGCTTTTTTGGTGGCGGCATAAAGACTGACCGGATGATCCACATGGTCATGGGTTGAAAAAGGGTATTTGGTGTTAAGGCCGTAGACCGAACTGGAGGAGGCATAAAGCAGGTGCTGCACCGGATAGTGTCGGCAACATTCCAGGATGTTCAAAAAGCCGACGATATTGCATTGGATGTAGGAGTCCGGATTTGTCAAAGAATAACGCACGCCGGCCTGGGCCGCTAGGTGGCAGACCCGGTCGAATTTCTGGTTTTTAAATAATTCCAGGAGTCCGGCCCGGTCCTCCAGGTCCATTTTTAAAAATTTATAATGGGAGTATTTCTCGCTTTGAACAATGAGTCCGGATAGGGCTTTTTGAGGGTCGATTCCGTCCCGGGTCAAGCGGCCATATTTTAGGTTTACATCATAATAGGCATTAATATTGTCGATGCCTATGACCTGGTTTCCGCGTTCCGTCAGTCTTACGGCAAGGGCTGATCCGATGAAACCGGCTGTACCTGTTACTAGTATTTTCATGATTTTTTATTAGAATCCTGTTATCTTTTTTAAATCGATTATAAACCATTTGGGGTGGTTTTAAACTTTTTTTTCCATATCTTATTGTTTTTTCGGCAAAAAGCCAAGATTTTTTTTCCAAAATTTGCATGGGAGCGGTCAAATGAACCTGACGTAATGGGTGCATCAATTACAGGCTATCGCGCAGAATGGACTGGCTTTTTCCAAAAATGAATACGATCGCGAGCGGTATGAACAGTTACAAAAAATAGCAGCCTCCCTTTTATCTGAAAAAATGGAGATTACGCCGCAAGAGGCGCGGGAATTGTGGCGCCATGAAGAGGGATATGCCACGCCCAAGGTTGATGTACACGGGGCAATGTTCCGTGACGGGAAAGTGCTTTTGGTCCGGGAACGGTCGGACGGCAAGTGAACATTGCCGGGCGGATGGGCCGACATCAACGACTCGCCTTCCGAAGCTGTGGTTCGGGAAGTTTTTGAAGAATCCGGCTATCGCGCTAAAGCGGTGAAGTTGGCGGCGGTCTATGATCGGAATCGGCACCCCCATCCTCCCATGTTCTATCATGTATACAAATTGTTTTTCATCTGTGAAATGGTCGGCGGCCAAGCCGCCTTTAGCCATGAGACCGATGGAGTTGATTTTTTCATTTTTCAATCATCGGAAAGGCCAATCGATTCCTTTTCCGTTTCGAGACGTCGGAACCGACTCGTTTGCGGAGTTGGCCGGAGATGGAACCGATCGTCAAAAGCGGAGGATTGATAGGCGCCTGGCCGCCGGCTTATGAAAGAAAATCCCAACAAAGAACAACTTTCAAGCACTGGGCCGAAGAGATTCTCCTGTTTAATATCCGTGTCGATATCCGGATGTTGGGGGTGATTTTCAATGATGTCTTTTAAAATCGGAATTCAGAATGGAGGTGGTAGAATATTCTGCCGACTCAAACCGTGCAAAAGAGGATAATCTTGACAAAAACAGATCGATCATGATATTGTAATACAAAATATATCGATGGAGAAATTGCCATGCTTATGGTAACCGTATCACCCAAATATCAAGTCGTTATTCCAAAAAAAATAAGAGAGGCTTTTAATCTTCGTCCCGGTCAAAGGATGCAGATTGTGGAATATGAAGGCCGGATCGAGTTAATACCGGAGCGGGAACTTAAAGAACTGTGCGGATTTCTAAAAGGCATCAATACGGAGTTCAAGCGCGAGGAAGATAGGGTATGAATATCGTCGATTCTTCGGGTTGGTTGGCCTATTTTGCGGATGAGCCTAATGTGAAATATTTTTCCAAGAAATAAGATAATGGGATCGGAGACGGGCCGTTTGAAAGACGATATGGGGACCCCATTTCTCTAATCTTCCTTCTACCAGAAAATAACATTCATTCCTTGATTATTTATATCCCCGAAATGAGCTCGGTCCGTGGTGTGGATTTCTTCGCAATCATTTTCCAAAAAGGCAGCCAAGATGAGGGCATCCGTGTAAGGCATACCCCGGCCGGCTTTAAGCCGTGCTGCTTTCTCGACAATCCGTTGGTCCACGTCGATAATGGTGGTTGTTTTTGCAATCAACTCAACCAGGGTCTCGCCGTGTTCGACTTCTCCGGTTCGAAAGGAGATGTAAAGCATTTCGCCCAAGGTCAGCACGGACACGATAACCGTGTGTTCTTGCCCCTTGAGACTGTTCCAATGCTCAAGGGCTGCGGAGGTGTTTCTCATCAAGGCAATGAAATAGCCGGTATCCAGTCCGATTATCATCGGTCATGCTTCCTTTCTATCGCCCATTCTTTAATCGCTTGTTCGAATTTTTCGTTTTTGCCGATTTGAACCGCGGCTTTCAGCACTTCGTCAAAATATCGTTGGGGCCGATTCTTTTTCATGAGTTGCCGAATCGCTTTTTTAACAACGGCTCCGCTGGATTCTTTTTGAGATTCCAAAAATTGGAGCAGTTCATCGTCAAAATAGATCGTGATGTTTTTACCCATAAAATATTCCTTATGAGGCAGGTTGAAAATCTGTCTCATATAATATATTATAATATAATAGACTGTCAAGATTCAGGGACGGCAAGCCATGACTAAACCATCGTGATCAAGGATTTGGCGCAAAATAGGGGTAGAGGAGAAAGGCAGAAATTTTTGATAGGCGCTTAAAACAGAAACATCGACAAAATGTGGTCGATAAATACGATTTGAAAGCCGCATACCGTGCGCTGTTTTGGAGTGCGGCGACGCGTCGCCGCTTTAAAAGCGCGGACGCGTCCGCGCATTCCAGATTATCGATAAAATGTTATCGATAAGAAAAAAGTTAATAAGTAACCGGTCCCTATCATACGGATTTATTCCGGCGCTCTCGCTGGAACTCCTGTTCCGGCCGGCCGGAATTTATTTTTATCGATCCTCGATAAAAAATTTCGATTCTAAAATAAAAAAAAGCCGCTGATACACAGCGGCTTTTTTATTTTAGTGGTGCCGAAGGCGAGACTCGAACTCGCACAGGCATACGCCCGCTAGACCCTGAACCTAGTGCGTCTACCAATTCCGCCACTTCGGCATTAAAGAACGTTGCCATTTTTCAAGATTATCTATATGATCGGCGCCGGTGTGTCAACAGATTATTTTCGGGCATTAAACTCAACTATATCGATAAAATGAGTTCAATAACGAAAAGGTTAATCAGCGCCTGACAATTATACGGACTTTTTCCGGCGCTCTCGCTGGAACTCTTGTTCCGGCAAAATGGAACGTCTGTTCCGGTCGGACGGAATTCATTTTTTATCGATCCCATGGTTTTCAGGATCGATAAAAAATTCAGGAGATTTTTAACCATTTATGAGTGTTATTTTCAGCCTCGATGAAATAAAAAGACCTTTTAAAAACCCGGTTTTGACCATCGGCAATTTCGACGGTGTTCACCGGGGGCATTTAGGTCTTTTCAATAAAGTTAAAGAGCGGGCCAAGGCTATCGGCGGTCAGTCCATTGTCATGACTTTTGAACCGCATCCGGCTAAGGTGATGCGGCCGGGTAATGGACCTCTTTTGATCACTCCGACCGACCAAAAACTGGAATTAATGGAACAGGCCGGCATGGACGCGGTGATTTGCGTGCCTTTTAATCGCGCGTTTGCCGCTGTTTCCGCGGAAGATTTTGTCAAAAAAATCCTGGTTGGTAAAATTGGTATCAAGGAAATGGTGGTCGGTTACGACTATACCTTCGGTTATCAGCGCCAGGGCAATTTAGAGTTGTTACGCAAAATGGGTCATGAACTGGGTTTTTTGGTGCATGTGATCGGCCCAATCGAGATCGATCATACCCCGGTTTCCAGCACTTCCATCCGTCAGCTGGTCCAGGCCGGTCAGATCAAAGCTGCCAAAGATCAATTAGGTCGCGATTTTCAAATCAGCGGCAAAGTAGTGCCGGGTCAAGGCCGAGGTAAAAAGCTCTTGGGATTTCCGACCGCCAATTTATCCTGGACCGACGGATTATACCCCAAACCGGGGGTTTATGCAGTGCGAGTGCTCCTGGAGGGCCGGACCTATTATGGCGTAACCAATATCGGGTATAACCCTACTTTTGAAAACCAGGTTCTGACCATTGAAACGCATATTTTCGATTTTGCCGTGAACATTGTCGATAAAACCATCAAACTTGAATTTGTCGAGCGCATCCGCGATGAAAAAAATTTCGGAAACCCAGGTGAATTGAAGGACCAGATCGCGCTGGATATCGATCGGGCAAAAGAAATTTTGGGTATAAAGGAAGCAAAAATGTTTTTTCGATCCGGAAAAGGATAAGATCGGAAAAATATGAATTCCGGCACAAGGTAAACGGTATTTTAAATCCTATCGACAACCCGGGATTTCTAAAAATACATCTTATTAATAACGGCCCTTGAGAATCGAATCATGAAATCCCAAAAGGCTGATTTTTAGAGATCTCCATGTCGATATTTTGGAATAAGAAGCCTAAATGTCTAAATTTTTCAATTGGAAATTATGGGTGGGTTTGCTGGTCAGCCTCCTGTTTATGTGGCTGGCTTTAAGAAAAGTCGATATAGACAGGGTTTGGCAAGATATTCAATCCGCCCATATTTTGGATTTATTCCTGGTGGTCCTTCTTTACCTGCTGCAATTTTTTATTCGAATCTGGCGTTGGCGCATTTTGCTCGAACCGCTGAAAAAGACCGGTTTCGTCAATCGGTTCCACACTGTTTTTATCGGTTTCGGAGCAAACTGCGTGTTGCCGGGGCATCTGGGAGAGTTGGTGCGGGCCAATTACTTGAGCCGAGTCGAACGATTGAGCGCCGGTTCGGTTTTCGGTACGATCGTTGTGGAGCGGCTGTTTGACGGCATCATTTTGCTGTTGATTTTTTTTATTGGAATTATCACCACCCCCATTCCATCAACCGGGCCGGGCGTTTTTCAGATTTTGCGACCAGCCGTTTTTTTCTTCGGCGGTTTGATTGTTTTCCTGCTGGCCCTTATTTTTTTTAAATCCAAATCCGGGACCGTTCTGGACTTTATGGAAAAATGTTTGTTTTTTCTTCCTAATGCATGGCGAGCGAAGATCATCCAAGCCGGAGAAAAATTTTTTTTAGGCTTGGTGCCGTTAAAAAATCCCTACCATTGGGGCCAGGCTATTTTTTATTCCTGTTTGTTATGGTTTCTGGCTCTTTATCAAGTCGATTTAATTGAACATAGTCTGGGTCTCGCCCTGTCGTTCAAAGCCACCTTTTTGATCATGACCATGGCGACCCTGGGCGTATTGATTCCTTCTTCTCCCGGTTATATCGGGCCTTTTCATTATTTTGTGCAGCAGGGGTTTATCTTATACGGAGTCAACGCGGATACCGCTTTTTCAGCCGCGACACTCCTGCATGCCGCGGCTTTTTTTCCGACACTCATTATAGGTTTAATCTCATTTCTATACATGCAGGCCGTTTTGAGCCGCAAACCGGTCGACGCTTCGGCGGTTGAGCAGGTTACCGGAGAGACGGAATAACCCCGCCGAATTCCAGAGAACATTCGAAATGTGGCGGGTTGAGCATTGGAGGGTCAACTCGTTTCGGACAACGATTCATTTTAAAAATCTATTTGTAAGGAGCGATATATAGGATGAGATGCATGAGAAAAAATAGGTTCGGTTTCATGTTTCTGTGCTTTATGGGTTTCACCCTTTCTACTTCCGCTGTGCTTTTTGCCATGGACAAAGCCAAAACAACGGCCGTGACCTGGGCCGATGATCATAGCAAGCGCATTATCGAACTTTCTCAAAAACTCAATGAGTTCAAGGAAATCGGTCTGCAGGAATTTAAATCTTCGGATCTTTTGGTTGCGGAATTGGAAGCCAACGGGTTTAAGGTGGAAAGAGGCCAGGCCGGCATGCCGACTGCTTTTGTGGGGACCTTTGCCCAAGGTTCCGGCAAGCCGGTGGTCGGTATTTTGGCCGAGTTCGACGCCTTGCCCAACGGTCATAGCTGCGGGCACAATCTGTTCGGCGCCGGCAGCGTGGGCGCAGCCCTGGCTCTGAGAGAAGCCATGATCAAAAATAAAATCGACGGGACCGTTATACTTTTCGGCACCCCTTCGGAAGACACCCACGGCGGCAAGGTCTGGCTGGCCCGGGAAGGGGTATTTAAAGGAGTGGATGTTTTTTTGGATTGGCACCCGGGCACGACTAATGTATCCAACATCG
>RPPU01000134.1 GCA_003819975.1 Desulfobacteraceae bacterium | reverse complement strand
GAATTTTTCGCACCCGAATTGGAACCCGACCCCGGCGGTCCAAACGCCGTAGCCCACGGCGATTTGCACCCGGTCCGCGCGGGTCAAGCCCGCCATCTCGTAACAGCGCGCAAAAAAATGCGTCCAATCCTCGATATCTTTTTGGGTGTAGCAAAGCACTTTTCTTTTACCGGTCGTGCCCGAAGAAGCATGCATGCGGACCACTTGCTCCATGGGCACGGACAGCAACGGGAACGGGTACCCTTCCTGCAAATCCATAGCCGTGGTAAAAGGCAGTTTTTGCAGATCGTCCAGGGAACGGATATCGTTGGGCCGCACTCCGGACTCCTCCAGCTTTTTATGATATGCAGGCGAACCGTTATAGGCATGCTGCACGGTCCATTTTAATCCGTCCAATTGGAGTTTTTTTAATTCTTGATCGGTTTTGTAAGTCGGCATAAAAGTCGGTTTCATAACTGCTCCCCTCTTATCGAACTAAATTCGAAAGAACCAGGACTGTCGCATAAGGCCACAGCATCAGAAGAATAATGGATATAATATAGGCCGGGATGTAATAAAGCCCGCCTCTGAAAACCGTGCCCAAAGGGATATCCTTCGACATGCCGGCCACGACGTAACAACAGATTCCGATCGGGGGCATGATCGATCCCATGGTGGTCACGATGCAGATCACCTGACCGAACCAGATCGGATCATAGCCCAACTGCATGACCAATGGAAAAAAGATAGGCAGGGAAATAAGCATAAAAGCCAGAGCATCCATGACGCATCCGCCGATAATGTAGCAAAGCAGAATCAACGACAAAAGCATCCAAGGGGGCAGGTTCAGACCGCCGATGATCGTAGCCGCTTCAAAAGGCAAGCGCGATAAAGCTAAAAATCTTCCAAAAACCATGGCTCCGGCCAGGATCATAAAGACCAGGCAAGAAATACGCAGGGTGTCGGAAATGGAGGCTAAAAATCCCGGCCAGGATAATTTTTTTCTGACAAGGCAGATAATCAGACCGAGCGCACAGCTGGCTGCCGCGGCTTCGGTGGCCGTAACCACGCCGGTAAAAAGCGCATACATAATAATCGCGAAGAGAATAAGAATATCGAGGATATCCGGTAAGGCGCTCATTCTTTGCCGCCAGGTGCTTTTCTCGGCTTTGGGGCCCCAATCGGGGTGACGATAGCAAATAAAAATAACCGTAGCCGCGATCAGGAGGGTCAAGATGGCGCTGGGGATCACATTGCCGAAAAACAATTTGCCGATGTTTTGTCCGGTATAGAGGCCGTAAACCACCAGCACAATGCTGGGCGGAATCAGTACGCCCAACGTCGAACCGGCGGCCACTGCGCCGGCGCTGAGGATCGGGTTGTACTTGTATTTTTTCATTTCCGGAATAGCGACGCCGCTCATGGTCGCGGCCGTGGCTGTGTTGGACCCGCTGATGGCCGAGAAAGCGGCGCAGGCCATGATGGTCGTAATCGCCAGGCCGCCCCGGTAATGGCCGAACCAGCGATAGGTGGCGTAATAAAGACCGTGATTATATCCGCCGTAATGGATGAATTCTCCCACCAGGATAAACATCGGTATAACGGTCAGACCGTAGTTGGAAAACATATTCCAGAGGTCCGGTCCGATCATACCGAGCGCGGCGCGAAAAGAAGTGATATAGGCGATGCCTAAAAATCCTACCAGCATCATGACAAAAGCAGCCGGAATTCTAAAAAGAAACAAGACCGCGAACATAACCAAAATGCCGAGAACTCCAAGCAGGGGGCCGTCCATTATTGATTATCTCCTTGCTTGATAAGCGTGTTTAAAAAATCGACCAGCAACGTGAACGATAAGACGAGAAATCCAATGGCCACGCAAAAGATGAAAGGATAATAAACAATTTTCAAGGTCTCGGAAACCTCACCGGAACGGGCAATTTGGAGGCCCCACCGTAAAATGACCCAGGCGATAATGGCGAAAAAAATCGTACAAACGAAAAAACCGATGGATTCGACTATTTTTTTTAATTTTTCAGGATAGCGGTCCGTAAAAATATCCACCACAATATGGCTTCTCTTTTTTTGGGTATAACCGAGGGCAAAGGCAGTGACCACTGCGCCCAAGAAGGCAACCAGTTCATAGGTTCCCCCATAAGGCTTTCCAAAAATACGGAAACACACGTTGATTGTGGCAAGGCTCATGAGAGCTAAAACCGCAATCCCCCCAATAATAATCACTAGTTTATTTAGAAAACCCAAGATTTGTTGGATAAATTTCATCTCCCCTCCAACCTTGAAAGGATCATCCATATTTTAAATTTTTTCCAACCCGCTCTCACCTTTTCATGATGAAAGCGAGTTGTTGAAATTCAGTTTGGATCGTATTTGGCTTTCAGGGCCATGATATCTTTAACCACTTGGTCGCCGGGAATTCCCAAAGGAGTCACTCGTTTGATATATTCGTCAACCAAAGGAGCTAAAAGTTTCGGAATTTCGCTTTTTTCATTGGCGGGCAATTGATGGATTTGCAATTGATATTTTTCCTTAGACCAATCCAGGGCCGACTTGACATGATTGTCGACATATTCGCCGGTCCATTGAGCCTGTTCCTTGCGCATGTCGTCGATGACTTTTTTAACATCGTCCGGCAAAGCATCCCATTTGGTTTTATTCATGACCACCGCGAAGCTGACCACAAACAAGTTGGTCATGGTGACATTAGGAGTATAGGCCGCATAATTGAAATCTTTTAAGACTTCCATGAAAGAGACATTGCCCTTGACCGTGCCTTTTTGCAATGCTTCCGGAGTATCGGACTGGGGCATGGCGATCGGGATGCCGCCGATCAGTTCGATGATCTTTGAAGCCGTGCCGGCTACGCGCAGTTCCATCCCTTTGAGGTCCTTAAGCGACTTCACGGGCGTTTTGGTCATAATATTGGCCGGTGGGCAGGTAAAGGCGGTAATAATTTTTACTTTTTCGAATTCTTTGGGTTTGTATTTTTCGAGAAGATCATAAAGAGCCAGGCTGGCCGCCCTGGCGCTCGAGAAACCGATCGGCAGATCGACGACTTCGGATACCGGGAAACGGCCGGGTTGGTAGCTCATGGCAAAATTGCCGATATCCGCGCTACCGGATATGACGCCGTCAAAGATATTTTTAGCGGCCAACAGGGTTCCTCCGGGAAAAGTCTGGATTTCGACTTTTCCTTTGGTTCGTTCTTTAACCTCTTTGGCCCAGCGCTCCATTTGCACGCAAGGGAAGGTCGGCGCCGGTGGAAAATTGGCATAAGTCAGTTTAATGGTATCGGCGGCGTTACATTCCGTCGGCATGACGGTAATAAATAGTACTGTTAAAAAAATCCCACCCATCAATAAGGCTATCTTCTTAAACATTGTTGATCCCTCCTTTTTGGTTTCGATTTCAGAAACATCGGCTATTTATCTATAGAATCCACAAACCGTTTACCGTTTATGTCATTCCGACATGCTTTCAGCCGGAATGACGCGGGAAAGCCTTGGTCTCTTTTTCCACCCCCTCTCATTTGGAAAGCCTTTTCATAAACTTCTTTTTCCGGCGACCATGCCGGAATGGATGTTTTTTGATCCTATGTTTTTCAGGATCAAAAAACATTTTAAAAAATACTGGGTTCTTTATGTTCGCCGAAAACATTCCTAAACACATCGGCCATCTCGCCGATGGTGGCGTAAGCTTTACAGCAGTCGACCAGATAGGGCATCACGTTCTTTTGTTCTTTGGCCGCTTTTTCCAGCTTTTGCAAAGATTCCTTAACCGCCTTATTGTCCCTGGTCCTCTTGAAATCCTTTAATCGCTCAATCTGCTTGTTCGCCCAGGTCTCGTCGTATTCGTGTAGTTCCACTTCCATGTCCACGCCTTCGGTGTATTTATTGACGCCGACCTTGATCACCTGGCCCTCCTGCAATTTTTTCTCATATTCGTAAGCCTGCCGGGCCACTTCGCGCTGCACATATCCCGATGAAACCGCTTGAACCATGCCGCCGACTTTGGCGACTTTTTCCATTTCCTCTAAAATTTTTTGTTCCATTTCTTTGGTCAGGGTCTCGATAAAATAGGAACCGGCCAGAGGATCCACCGTGTCCCGCAACCCGATCTCATCCATCAAGATTTGAAAAGTTCGTAAAGAAAGCAAAGCGGCCCGTTCGGTCGGAATGGTATAGGCCTCATCAAAGGAACAAAGCGCCGTGGTCTGGGCGCCGGAAAGAGCGGCGGATAAGGCATAATAGGCCCCGCGCATGATATTATTCTCGGGTTGTTGCTTGGTCATGCCGGACCCGCCGCCGCCGAAGATGCCCCTGAGGAACAAGGCTTTGGGGTCCTGAACTCCGTATTTTTCGCGCAACAACTTGGCCCATAATTTGCGGGCCGCCCGGAATTTGGTGACGGTTTCCCATAGATTGCCGTAGATATTCAGATTAAACGTAAAACCGCCCACGAAATCTTCCACTTTATAACCGCGCGCCACCACATTATCGATGTAGGCAAACGCGATCATGAAGGCATAGGAAATCTCCTGGGCCGGGGTGCAGCCCGATTCGCGGATATGATAACCGGCAACCGAAACCGGGTTGCATTTGGGGAGTTCTTTCATGGCGTATTCGATGGTATCGCCGATCAGCCGCACCGCCGGTTCCACCGGATAGATCCAGGCCCCTCTTCCGACCATTTCCTTCAAGATATCGTTCTGGGGTGTGGCCGAGATCTGCTCTTTTTTATAACCGAACTTTTCCGCAACCGCCTGATACATGGCCAGCATGATGGAGGCCACGGCATTGATCGTCAGGCCCGAGCCGATTTTATCCAGCCGGATATCCTTGAAAGCGATTTCAAAATCACGCAATGAATCGACCGCCATGCCCACCCGGCCCACTTCGCCTTCAGCCAAAGGGTGATCGGAGTCATAGCCCATCTGGGTCGGCAAATCAAAGGCGACATTGAGGCCGGTTTGCCCGTGGTTGATCATCAGTTTGAAGCGCTCGTTGGTCTGCTCCGGAGTTCCGAAACCCGTATACTGCCGGGTGGTCCAATTGCGGCTGCGAAACCCGAGCGGGTGAATGCTCCGGGTAAAAGGAAATTCGCCGGGATGGCCCAGATCTTTTTGGTAGTCGAACCCGACCCTTTCCAGATCCTCCGGAGTGTACGCTTCCTTGATTTTAATGCCGGATTGGAGAATAACTTCTTTAATGGCGTCTTTTTCATCTTTGATATATGTGGCTACACCCATACCTTCATTCCCTCTCTAAGTGGTCCTTCTTAATGAATACTGATCTGCTGTAAGGGCGGGTTTAAAAAACAATTTCCGGAAGAAATTGTGTCCCGCCCCTACTGTTTATCGAACATGATCTTCTATGAATCGTACGATTTCACTAAAATGCGCCCCGCCCGGAAAGATGCCTTTAACGCCCATTTCTTTGAGCAAGGCAATATCTTTGTTGGGAATCACGCCGCCGACCACCACCTGCACCTGGTCGAATTCTTTTTCACGGATCAGGGCCATGAGCTTTTTGCAAATCGGAATATGGGCGCCGGACATGATCGACAGACCGATCACATCCGCGTCTTCCTGAATGGCCTGCTCCACGATACTGGGAACGGTCTGGTGCAAACCGGTATAAATAACTTCCATGCCGGCCTGTTTCAAGGCATAGGCGACCACTTTGGCTCCGCGGTCATGGCCGTCCAAGCCCGGCTTGGCTAAAAGGACTCTTATTCTTCTATTTTGTTGCATAGACATTTTTCGTCCGCATATCGACAATTTGTTGTCGATCAGAAAAAAGGTGGATAATCAATTAACCTGCGATTGTACGGATCTATTTCGGCGCTCTCGCTGGAACTCCTGTTCCGGTTGGCCGGAATTTATGTTTTTTTGATCCCGCGATCAAAAAAACATCGTTAAAACAGTTCAGGATTGTTTTCCAATGCTTTTAAAACAATCGCCTGACCTCGGGAAATATGTTCTCGAACGAGTTGCTCAACCCGATCTTCGTCCCGGTTCTTAATGGCCATAAGCATTTCCCGATGGTCATCATTGCTGGTCTTGCCCGTATCGGAAATTTTTAAAATAATCTTGCGGTAACGAAAAATCTGATCGCGCAGGTCGTTGATCATTTTAATCAACTTGGAACTTTTGCTTAACCCATAGAGTATATTGTGAAATTCGGTGTTGATGCGGGTCAGTTCCTCCAAAGCGCCTTTATCCAGGCAGTTCTGAAATTCTTCGATTTTTTCTTCTAACGGCTTGATCTCTTCTCGCTGATGATTGACGGCCGCCAAACGCGCGGCATAACTCTCGAGAGCGCTGCGGATACCGAAGGTTTCGCGGATATCTTCCCTGGAGAGACTGACCGCCATGAATCCCCCTTTGGGAAGTTTTTTCAGCAGACCCTCTCTTTCCAATTTATGGATCGCTTCCCGGACCGGCGTGCGGCTGATGGATAAAGCGTCGGCAATGCGGTTTTCAACCAGCCGGTCGCCGGGCGCGATTTCACCGCGGATAATGGCCTGTTTTAATTTCTCAAAAACATACTGGCCCAAAGGCATCCGCTCCGGGAGTTCGCCCGGGTTGATAAATCTCAGTTCCTGCGTTTCGATTTTATTGACCATCATAGGCGATCCCAACCTGACCGATCCGAAATAAAACGTTAAGAAGCGCGAATATGTTTTAAAAAAAATTCACCACAAAGGCTCAAAGACATGAAGTTGAAAAATGAAACAATTTTTAAGTTCATATTATTTCCATATCTATTCGATAGAGGAAAAGGCAAATAATTCATTGCCATACTATAATACTGATTTATTCCGGCGATCTCGCTGGAACTTCTGTTCCGGCACACTGGAACTCCTGTTCCGGTTGGCCGGAAATTATGTTTTTTCGCTCCTGCGAAAAAACATTTCTACAGCCCGGCCCAGCGGGCTATATTCGGCAGAAGAACTTCGTGGGTCCCGCCGCCGTAAAGGAGAAAACGATTGTCCCTGTAATAACGCTGGGCCGTGTATTCCATGGAATAACCGTAGGCGCCGAAAATCCGCGTGGCATAATCCCCGGCTTTGCAGGCCGCTTCGGTCGCGAAATACTTGGCCATGGTCGCCTCGGGCAGGCAGGCAATCTTATTGTCGATCAGATGCGTGGCCCGGTAGGTCAAAAGCTTGGCCGCTTCCAGGTCCACGTACATTTCGGCGATTTTGGCCTGGATCAACTGGTAACTTCCGATGGTCTTGCCGAAAGCGACCCGTTCGTGCGCATAGCGGATGCAGTCATGAATCGCGGCCCGTACCAGGCCGATACCGAGCGCGGCGGTCATGACGCGGATCTCGGCCAGAATGGAAAGCAGGTTGTCTAACCCGCGTCCTTCTTCGCAGAGCATATAATGATGAGGCACCTTGACATCGGTCAAAGCCAATTCGCAGATCGGCGTGGTCCGGGTCCCCAGCAGGCTAAAGGATTTACTGACCGATACTCCCGGAGCATCTCGTGGTACAAAAATAAAGTTCAAGCCCCTCATTTTTTTATTAGGATCGGTTTGACACAGAATCGTGTAAAAGGAGGCCACCGGCCCATTGGTCACCCAGGTCTTCAAACCATTGAGCACATAGCCGTCCTTGGTCTTGGTTGCGATGGTGCTCACATTGCCCAGGTCCCCGCCCGCTTCCGGTTCAGTCAGGCAGAAACAGGTGATTTTTTCGCCTTTCATGGCCGGCAGAAAATATTCTTCATGCAGCTCTTTGGAGCCGAAATGAAACAAAAAATTAGTTCCCATCAAACATTGCATGGCGGTCGTGGCCGCAACACTCATCAGGCCGCGCGCCAGTTCTTCACAGATGATGCAATAAAGGGTGGTATTGCCGCCTGCACCGCCTTTATCTTTGGGATAGCGAATCCCGAAGATGCCCATTTTGGCCATTTCCTGAAACATCTCTTTCGGAAACTCACCCTTCTCGTCGATCTCCTGGGCCCGGGGGATGAGTTCATTATCCACGAATCGGGCGATATTTTGCCTGATTAACTGCTCGGTATTGGATCTGATCATAGTTACCTCATTTAACAGCTTGCTATTTCTCGCGCAAAGCCGCAGAGACGCAGAGAAAAAAGCTTATAAAAACAGGTTCAAGGTTCCAGGTTCCCGATTCACGGTTGAAAACGAACCATGATCTCTTAAACCCTTGAACCCTTGATCCCTCGACCCCTTTGACCCCTTTCTCTACGTCTGCGCGAGATCTTCTTTGGCTTTCAACTGCTTAATCATCTGCGGAATCACTTCATGCACGTCTCCCACCAGGCCCCAATCCGCCACTTGAAAAATAGGCGCGCGCGGGTCTTTATTGACGGCAATAATATAACGGGAATTCATCATGCCGGCCCGGTGCTGGATCGCCCCGGAAATTCCGCAGGCAATATAGAGTTCCGGACGCACCGATTGTCCGGTCTGCCCGATTTGCCGGTCGTTCGGCAGCCAGCCCTCTTCCACCGTCACGCGAGTCCCGGCCGTTTCACCGCCTAAAATCACGGCCAATTCCTCCAGCATGCGAAAGCCTTCGGCATTGCCCACGCCTCTGCCGCCGGCCACGATCACTTTGGCTTCCGCCAGATTAGCCTTCTTTTTTTCTTCTTTAACGATTTCGAGCAGTCTGGTCCCGATCTCTTTTTCATCTAAAACACTTTTATGAACAATAATCTGGCCTTTGCCGGGTTTTGTTACGGCTTCCATGACACCGGGACGGACCGTGGCCATCTGGGGCCGGGAATAACGGTTGGCAATGGTGGCCATGACATTGCCGCCGAAAGCGGGCCGGGTCTGCAGCAAAATTTTTTCTTCCGGATCAATGCTCAATTCCGTGCAATCCGCGGTCAGCCCGACCCCGACCCGACGTGAAACCCGTGGAGCCAGATCCCGGCCGATATGGGTTGCGCCCATGAGTAGAATATTGGGTTTGTATTTCCCGACCAGTTCTTCAATGACTTGGGTATAAGCATTGGCGCGATAATCCTGGAGCGCCGGATCTTCGACCACGTAAATCTGATCTGCGCCGTGTTGAATCAAAGTGTCGGACAGTTTGGAAACCCGGTGACCGATCAAAACCGCCGCCACATCCTGATTAAGAATGCCGGCTAATTCACGGGCCTTGCCCAAGAGTTCCAGACCGACCGACTGCAAACGACCGCTGCGTTGCTCCGCGAAAACCCAAACGCCTTTGCAATCGCTGAAATCGGGAATCTCACGGGGTTTGGCATCGCTTTGCAAGGCTTTCTGTTT
>RPPU01000133.1 GCA_003819975.1 Desulfobacteraceae bacterium | reverse complement strand
ACCCGTACTGGGTCTGGTGCCCTATCTCGACGATCTCCGTATCGATTCCGAAGATGCCGTGGCTCTTCAAAAAGACAAACGCCCGCTCAAATCCTTGGGAGCCAAAACCGTTAACATCGCCGTGCTTCAACTGCCCGCCATTTCCAATTTCACGGATCTCGAAATTTTGGAGACCGAACCGGATGTAGCCCTGAATTACCTCTCCCGGCCCCGGGAGTTGTCCAAAGCCTACGATCTCCTGATCCTGCCCGGCACCAAGAACACCATGGAAGATGCCCGCTGGCTGGCGCGGACCGGTTGGAAAAAGGCAATCCGCGAGTTTGCTCGATCGAAGAAACAAATCCTGGGCCTTTGCGGCGGTTATCAACTCCTGGGTCAAACCATCCGTGACCCCTGGGAAGTGGAATCGCGCCAAAAACAAATCGCCGGATTGGGTTTATTGCCAGTGGAAACGATTCTGGAAAACGAGAAAGTCGTCCGCAAGGTTCAGGGCAACTCTCTGCTCGACAATGCTTCCATCATCGGATATGAGATCCACATGGGTCAAACCCGTTTATTGGATACGACCGCCGAACCCTTTGTGAAAATTCAAGAACACGGCTCCGGCCAGGCCCGGATAGACGGTTGCTGCATTGAAAACGGCCGCATTGCCGGCACCTATGTGCACGGTCTTCTCGATCATCCTATCATGCGCGCCGCCTTCCTGAACCGCTTGCGCAAGACCAAAAAACTGAAAACCCATCCGGCCCGCAAAAACAACCGGGACCGTGAAAAAGAATTCGATCGCCTGGCCGACCACTTTGAAAAATATTGTGATCTCGACCGGATTTATCGTGTATTGAAATTGAAGATATAGATTGTTTACTATGGTGGCCGCGGGCTTTAGCCTGCGTCCTCTGTTGCATATGCTATCTTTGGCGTATCAGGAATGAAACATGGGCAAAAACCGTGATATCAAGACGCAAATGAATCGTCTGCAACACATTCTTGAAGCCCATCCATATTTAGGCGCTATTCTGACGCGTGCCGACGATATTTGCCTGCCCAATTGGTATATTGCTGCGGGTTGTATCCCCACCATCGTATGGAACGCGCTCTCAGGATATGAAAAGTCAAAGCATCTTAATGATATTGATCTGGTCTATTATGATCCTGACGATCTCTCCCGGACCGGAGAGGAGAAATGCCAACATCATGTGGCCGCTTTGTATAGCGACATCCCGGTACGGATCGAGATCATCAATCAAGCCCGGGTTCACCTGTGGTACGAGCAGCACTTCGAGCGCTCGATTGCGCCGTGTCATTCAGCCGAAGCAGGGATCAACACGTGGCTGTCGGTGACGGCGGTGGGAGTCAGAAAACAGCAAGGCCAATTTCAAGTCTACGCGCCCTATGGGCTCAATGATTTGTTTACCATGACTGTTCGGCCGAATGCCCTCTTGATTACCGAGGAGCATTACCGCAAAAAATGCACGCAATGGAGCCGACAATGGCCGGGCGTCACGGTCCTGCCGTGGCAGAAGCAGAACACGGTTTCCGTTGCCGCGAACGGGGAACCAACGACAACCGCCTGGAATACGGATATGGCCACGCAAATATCGACCTTGGAGGCGATTCGGCACCGCAACCCCCTTCTCCACCAGGTATTGGAACAAACGAATAAGCTTCTTCTTCCAGAGTGGTATCTGGGAGGAGGCTGTCTGGCGCAAACCGTGTGGAATCTTCTGTCCGGATTCGATCCGACCGCACATATTACCGATCTCGATCTGGCCTATTATGACCCTCACGATCTCAGTTATGATCGAGAGAATTGGCATATTCAACAGGTGTGTAAGGCGTTTCAACATCTTCCGATCCCGGTTGATGTCAAAAATCAAGCGCGTGTCCACCTCTGGTATGAACAGCATTTCGGGCATCCCATTCAGGCGTACGGGTCTACTGAAGAGGCCATCAATCATTGGCCGACGACTTCAACGTGTGTCGGCGTCACGATCCACGATGCCCAATTTTCGGTCTATGCGCCCTACGGCCTGAACGATCTATTTGGAATGATCGTTCGTCCCAATAAGCGTCAAATCACGGAAGAGATTTATTGTAAAAAAACGGCCCGTTGGAAACGCTGTTGGCCGGGTCTTCACATTATGCCGTGGTAGTGAAATCCCATATAAAGTCAAAAAAATTTATTGCATAAATTCCATTAAAAGATTACAAATCATATCAATTGATTAAGTGGGATTCGAGCGTATCGAAAGTCTAAACGAAACCGCAACCGACCAAGTCGCAAAACTGTTGAGCCTATTCGACAAAAAAACGCTCTCGGCATCGGAAATGATGCAAAAGATAGGATTGTTGCACAAGCCGACTTTTCGAAACAATTATCTCCATCCCGCCATGGATCAAGGTTATATAGAAATGACCATTCCCGACAAACCCAATAGCCGTTTTCAGAAATACAGAATGTCTCCCCAAGGAGTTGCTTATCTCAAAAAGCATTGAAATATATGATATGGATCTCGACGAAGCCGCGAGAAAGATCGTGGAAATGCAAGAAGGAAAAGACTAACCATGCAACGAATCTTCCTGCGAATCGGATGGGCGCTATCCATCCTGCTGCTGATTGTGCCGGCCTCAACCGTGCTGAAAATCTGGCCTAAAACCTATTTTTGGGTCGAACGCAAAAACGCGAAAATGCCGGTTTGGGTCAGAGGCAATACTGCTTCAGGCACCTTTGTCGTTTTCATCCACGGCGGTCCCGGCAGTTGCGGGACAGCCGAATCTCTTTTCGAAGTCAATCCCGGCAACGGCCGCTTCGGTCATGCCTCGCCCATGCAAGCGCTGGAAGCCGATTATGCCGTAGTGTACTGGGATCAGCGCCATTCCGGCATGTCGGGCGGAAACGCCGACCCCAATGAGAGCCGGATCGAAGATTTCGGCGAAGACTTGGCCCTGGTTATCCGGGAAGTGCGGGCGCGTTACCCAATCAAGCATATCTTTCTGATCGGGCAGAGCTGGGGACACACCGTCGCTGCGAGTTATCTGACTCTGGTCGACGGATGGCAAGGCCATCAGGCCCAAATGGACGGCTATATCGATTACAAAGGCAACCATGAATCCAACGCCCCCTATTTGGCCTCGAAGTCGAAGATCACCCGGTTTGCCGAGCAGGAAATCGCCGCCGGCCGGGACTCGGCCTATTGGCAAGCCGCACTTCAATTTCACCGGCAAAAATCCGGGCTGATCACTCCGGACGATTTTATCGTTCACGACAACAATGCTTATCGGGCCATGGGCTTGTCGATCCCCCTTCCCTCGCGCATCTGGGCCTTCTTTAAAGCCTCTATTTTTTCACCCTTAAACGGCTGGAAAGTCTTTTTCAACAATAAGAAGACCATGCAAGCTAAAAAGTTTTGGTCACGGGTTACAACGGACACCAGCTTAAGCCGGACCATGGAACGGCTCGCGATTCCCACCCTCTTGATCTATGGCGCGAAGGATCTTGTTGCGCCGTCGGAAATCGGCCAAAGTATTTATGACGCCATCCAAACGCCGCCGGCGCAAAAAACGCTCCTGATTCTGCCCCATTCCCGGCACGGCGCCGAAGGACCGGATGTCCCGGTAATGCAAAAGGCAATCCGGGATTTTATCGGGCGGGCGATCACTGAGGTCAAGGCGGGAGGTTAAAACCACTAATGAACGCAAATAAAAAAACCGGAAACTATTGGCGTCTATTCGCGTGTATTAGCGGTTGACGGCAGGATAAGAGGAAACATGAAAAAAGCCATTGTTATTGGAGCCAGTTCCGGGATCGGACGCGAGTTGAGCAAAATCTTGTCCGAAAATCAGTACACGGTTGGGGTTATGGCGCGGCGGGTTGAGCTGTTGGACGAACTGCGCAATGCAATAGGCCCTGACCTGCTTGTGGAACGGATCGATGTATCGAATGCCGCTTCCGCAATGGAAGCACTGAGCAAGTTCATGGAAAAAATGAACGGAGTCGATCTGGTCGTGATCAGCGCCGGGACCGGATACATAAACCCGGATCTGGATTGGGCACTCGAAAACGAAACGATTCAGACCAATGTGACCGGCTTTGCCGCTATGGCAAATGTAGCAATCAAACACTTCATTGAAAAAGGCTCCGGACACCTAGTGGGAATTTCTTCCATTGCCGCTTTGCGCGGCGGCCGCGAGTCCCCGGCCTATAACGCATCCAAGGCTTTTGAATCCAATTATCTGGAAGGACTTAGGCAAAAGATTAGAAAATTAAAACTTCCCATTACCATCACCGACATTAAACCGGGATTCGTCAAAACCGCCATGGCCAAAGGCGACGGCATCTTCTGGGCCGCCGACGCAGACAAGGCTGCCAAGCAGATATTCAACGCCATCAAACGCAAAAAGTCCCACGCCTATATCACCCGGCGCTGGCGACTGGTGGCCTGGCTGCTCAAATTGCTGCCCGGATGCATTTATGAAAGATTGTAACCAGGAAACTAATTATGCAAAAGAATAAAATAAGAACATTTAAAAGCAGATTACACGCGGAACTCAAAGATCCCGAGTTTAAGGCGCATTATCAAGAAGAACGGCAGGCGCTTAAGTTGGCCATAAAAATCGCTCAATTGCGAGAAAAAAAAGGCTTGTCGCAGCAGCAGATGGCAAAACTCATGGGAACCAGCCAACAAACCATATCGCGGATCGAGAGCGGTGAATATGAAAGTTTCACACTTAAGACTTTGGAGAAGATTGCCGCGGCAACCGACACGAAAGTTCAGATTGAGTTCATTGCAATATAACTGTTTTGTCAAACCAGCGATGGCCCAGACAGTGCCCTGTATATACTACATAACTTTTTCCGGACACAGGGGGTAACAAGGATCAACTTTAGAATCACATAAAAATTCAATCGGTTAGTCACCCATCCCTTGATGGGAAGGTGAAACCGATAAAAACATTTTCTTCTCACGGAGACACGGGGGGGGGTACACGGAGAGAATAAAAGAAAGAGGATTATTGAATCACAGACCCCGCATGGCGCGGCAATTTAATCGATTAGATTCATTGATAATTATAAACAGACTGTGCAAGAAAAACCGAACAAGCCTCGCAAAGCTGATTGTTATTCGTTCCGCAGTCGCGGGACGAATAGAGATAAAATCTCATCCTTCTTGGTCTGTCCAAAGTCTGTGGTAAAAAAAGGATTTAACACCCCCTGTGTTCAGTGGCTGATTTATAGGCAAAGGTCAGGACAGTGTCCGGGCCATCGATTGCCGGCAAGGAATTGTAAAAAGTTACTGCACAATTGCCGCAATCCATTAAATTGTGATCGCTGCCGGAGAACCGCCCGTTTTCCTTTGGCCGGACAAGAAAGAGCTTCGCTTAAAACTCACGGAATGGACCGGGTAGTTGGGCGATGTGTCGGGTTGCCTTTCTGAATCCGATGGAAAGTCAAAAAACATATTGCATAAATTCCATCAAAAGATTATACGTCATATCAGTCGCTTAAGCGGAATTTGAGCGGTCGGCTGATCATATACTTAACCATTTAAATCATATAATATTGAAAACTTCCGAAGTAATTCAAAAACTTTAGGATATTTTTTTGCCCGAATAAATATGAAGAGAATAATGAAACTGGACCCGCAAAACAAGACAAATCCGGCTATATGCCTTCGCGATTTTAAGGAGGCCAATTCGGCAATGACACGATGACGATCGTGAACGTGAGCGTGGGGAAAAACGGAGGGAAGAAATAATGGCTAAGGAAATTACGAAGACAACCGGCGGGCATGAGTCGCCTTTTGAGCGGATCAAGCGCACGAACGATGCGGGGATGGAGTTTTGGTCAAGCCGCGAGTTTGCCGGGGTCCTGGGCTACGGCGACTACCGTAATTTCGAGGGGGTTATTGAGAAGGCAAAAATGGCCTGTTTCAACAGTGGATACCGCCTCGAAGACCATTTCGTTGACGTCACCGAAATGGTTGCCATCGGCAGCGGCGCGGAACGCCCTGTTAAAACCATCCTCCTGTCGCGTTACGCTTGTTACTTGGCGATCCAGAACGCCGATCCCAAGAAAGAAATCGTGGCGCATGGTCAAACCTACTTTGCTATCCAGACGCGGCGGCAGGAATTGGCGGACGAGCGTACCGAGGATGAGCGGCGGGTTCTATTGCGTGAAGAGATACGTCGTCATAACATTCAGTTGGCCGACGCCGCTAAAGGCGCCGGCGTCATCGAATCCATAGACTATGCCATCTTTCAAAATCACGGCTACATGGGGCTATATGGTGGGTTGAAACAGGAAGACATTCACCGGCGGAAAGGCTTGAAAAAGAGCCAGAAGATTTTGGATCACATGGGCAGCACGGAACTGGCGGCGAATCTGTTTCGCGCAACCCAAGCGGAGGGAAAGTTGCGCCGGGACGAGATAAAGGGGAAAGACGCCGCGAACCGGACGCATCGTGAAGTTGGCGCTAAGGTGCGGCAAACCATCCGGGAATTGGGTGGCACGATGCCCGAAAAATTGCCGGTGGTGGAAAGCATCAAGAAGATTAAAACCAAACAGCGCAAGCAACTCGGCAAGGTTGAGACGCCTGCGAAAAGGAACCGCGATTGATTAACGCTTTTCGCTCATTACGGATGATGTCTGCCGGGCGTTGAGCAAGGCGGATAGGTTGTTGCCGGAGAAGTATTGCTTTCTGTTGTTTGAGGACAAACGTGAAATTGATGGGCGCCGTATTGGCCGTCGCCTCCAAGGAATGCCAGATTGTCATTTTTTACCTGTGTTCCTGAAAGATATGCATTTATTGGGAAGGCCGCGGTTGTCCCGCTGTAGCGGGTGTTATGTGGGAAAGGTCGTTACTTCGGGGATTAAAGAGTCTGCTGGAAATCTCAAGGAGTCTGGATATGGTCAATAGCCGCAATAATCGCAATTCTGAAATTTCCAACAGCCGTGGCCGCCCGCGGAAAGATGTGCGGTTTCCTACCGCACCAATAAAGGCAACTCTACCCCAGGATTATACAGACACCCTTGGCGCTATTAAACGCCGTATTCAAGAAACACGACTGCGGGTTGTTTTGTCCGGCAACTCTGAAATGGTCATGCTTTATTGGGATGTCGGTCGAATCATTATTGATCGGCAGGAACAATCGGGTTGGGGTGCCAGAGTCATAGACCGGTTATCCGCTGACCTCCGGGATGCATTTCCAGACACGAAAGGTTTTTCACCGCGCAATCTCAAGTATATGCGTACTTTTTCCTCCGCATGGCCAAAGCGTAAATTTGTGCAAGAGGCGCTTGCACAAATCCCCTGGTATCACCTACATCATTTCAAAAAAGCAATTTCAGATACCATTGAAGCTCTTCAAACCGGCGTACACAGGTTACGTGATGGGACTATTTTTAAAAGATTTCCTATTATATCTGAAATAAGTGATGCCCAAATGAAACAAAGCCTAAAAGAAAGAATCATCTAATAGCGACGAATCATTTAACAAGAAACGATCTGATCCTGATTTGATCGAAAAAGAGAAACGTAGGCATTTCGAAAGTCTTAAAAAGAAATACGAGAAGGAGTAATTGATAGTGTTTCCCATATCTAAATTTGAGCCAGATCGCAATGAGCCGTGCTTATGCGGATCGGGCAGAAAATTCAAAAAGTGTTGTATGGGAGCCTACTCCGATGCCACCCAAGAACGAGCATTTGAAAAATACAACAGGGGCTTATATGAGGAAGCGCTGACGGCATGTAGACACCACTTCACATGGTACATTTTGCGTCACAAGGCCCACACTATTCCGTTATTTGCATCAAAGCCCCAGGAAGCAGCAGACCTTCTGAAGGTCGACATTGGAGCATTGGGCAACCTCATAGATTTGCCGCACCTCTGCTATTATCGAACGGGGCAAACCAATGAATTTCCTTCAGTTCTCTCGCGTGTTGCCAATGCGATAGACGATTCTCGCTGGAGAGACAAGCTTCTTTATCAAGAAACCCTATGGTGGCTGCTTGAGAAAGAAGACTGCGCCATGGCGCTAAACACCGTTTCTAAAGTGGACATCCAAACCTGCATTGATCCGGAAATTCTCGCCGTTTACATAGAGGTTTGCGCCCACGATCTGTCCTTCAACGAGTTGACGGGAATTCTTGACCGCATTCTATCAAATACAGACAGTCAATCATACAAACTCCAATACTCTGTCTTGAAGGGAATAGCATATTCACTTATTCATGACCTAAAACACGGTTGTGAAATTATCCGAACTGTAATAGACAATTACGAGTCCCTGAATGAAAAAGACAAATCTTCTTACGGAGACTTCCAGCTCGCCCATGCTCGGGAGTTGCTCGGTCTTTTTTCCAACGACAGGGACTCAGTCAGTAACGCCGATTTACACTACGCACGAATTCTCAAAGAAGGAAAACAGTTCGGCTATTCCAAAGACTTCTTGGCCGGGATTACAAAAGACATCGGCGACTGCAAAGCCTTTCTCGGGCAATATAAAGAAGCGATTCAATTCTACAAAGAAAGCCTGAGTTATGAAGAAGCAAACAAGACTAAAGTATTCCTCGCGAGAGCATATGCAAATGATGGCAACATAAGCCTTTCCAGACAACTACTGAAATCAATCGACGCTATGTCTTTTGATGACAGCTATTTCTATGATTATGCAGTTTCTTGGGCCATTCTGGCCATAAATACATTAACACCGGACGACATTCAGACGGCAAAGGAACACCTTAAGCAGGTAAAAGCTTGTTGGCCCCTATTTGCTGCACAGAGAGACTCGATGTTGATCCAACTGATGGAAGTTACTCCAAAGACCCCAGTTGGTAAACTTCGAAACCTTTTGGAAGTTCTAAACAAATACGTATCGCTAAACCCAAATATCTTTGGCATAGGAATCAATATCAATAGAATCGCGGAAGACATTAGCAGAAATAGCGAAAAATGTCCATCCAACGAGTCGTTACTCCGGATCACCAAAAAACCTGACTCTCAGTAAACCTCGCGTTATCCTTATGAGTTTAAAGGAAAAAATTTTGAATCAGCAGAAAAAATCAACATTTGTAACCGCATTGGCTTGGATCTTCATTTGCCTGGCCGGTTTTACCGCCTTTATCTCCATTCTGCAAAACATCATGATTTGGACATTGTTTCCGGTCGAAGAGATGAATAAGGCTTTTAAGGGTTCTTCTGAACCCATGCCCTTTTTTGTCGAATTTATGTTTTCCAATATTCGGTTCATTGTTCTTGGTATTTTTGTTGTTT
>RPPU01000132.1 GCA_003819975.1 Desulfobacteraceae bacterium | reverse complement strand
TTCTCAAGGATTCCGGAGCCAAAGCCCTGATCGTATTGGACGTCGTCTATGCCGAAGCTGAAAAAGCTTTACCGAATACGTCAGTACGGCATGTCATTGGAACCAATGTCGTGGATCTGTGCGGATTCAGCGCTTTGAAAATTTTCCTTGGTAAAAAATTGAAAAAAATTCCGGCCGCTCCAATGGCGGACCATGTGCTCTCCTTTCCGGATCTGTGCCGCGCGGAACCTAACCCCCCCGAAGTCGCCATCGATCCGCTTCAGGATATTGCCGTGTTGCAATACACGGGCGGCACGACCGGTCTGCCCAAAGCCGCGATCCTGACCCACTCCAATGTCGTGGCCAATGCCGTGCAATGTGAAGCCTGGCTGTGGCAACGTCAATCCGGCATGGGTTTGATCGGCGTATTGCCTCTTTTTCATTCTTATGCCATGACCGCGGTCATGAATATCGCCATCCGTATCGGCGGTTTTCAACTCCTTTTTCCCAAACCGCCGGTCGATATGGCCGACCTATTCAAGCGTATTGAAAAGTACCGCCCCAAAGAAGGCTTCATCATGCCGGGAGTCTCGATTTTATTCAACAAAATGAATAACCACCCCAAGGTTCGAAAATACAACCTGAAATCCCTGATGATGGCCATATCCGGCGCAGGCCCCCTGCCCTTGGAAGTTCAAAATAAATTTGAAGAACTGACCGGTTCCATTATTATTGAAGGATACGGTCTTTCCGAAGCCACGCCCGTGGTCAGCGCCAACCCCTTGGACAAAGATCAACGCAAACAAGGCACGATCGGATTCCCCTTTCCCGATACGGATGTCCGCATCATGGACAAAGAAACCGGCGCCAAGGAACTTCCGCCCCTGCCTTTTGCGCTTGCCAAAACCGGCGGTTTGACCCCCGAACAATCCGAAGCAGCCGAACCCTATACCGGCGAACTGGTCGTGCGCGGACCGCAAGTCATGAAAGGGTATTTAAACCGGCCCGTTGAGACCGGTCAGACCATCCGCGACGGCTGGCTTTATACCGGAGATATCGCCTGTATGGATGCCGAAGGTTATATAGTCATCCGCGACCGGGCCAAAGACATGATCAAATTCAAAGGCTATCCCATCTTTCCGGCGGAAGTTGAGGATTTTCTGCATAAACATCCGGATGTACAAACGGCGGCCGTAATCGGTGTGCCTGATAAGGAATTCGGCGAATTGGTCAAGGCGTTTATCGTACTCCAGCCGGCCAAAAAAGGCATTACCACGGCCGCGGAAATCAAAACTTGGGCCAAAGACAAAATAAGTTACTACAAAATTCCGACCCTGATCGAGTTTCGGGATGAACTCCCCACCACCATGGTCGGAAAAGTTTTGCGCAGAGTTCTGAAAGAAGAAGAATCCAGGATATCTCAAAAATCAAAAAATAAACCAAACGACCAATAAAAATGTCGGAAATTTGGCTATACGCGTCCTTAAAACAACATTTTTGAGATATCCTCTTGGCTAAATTAAAAAATTAACGAAAAAAATTCAAACAGATTGGCGATAGATCGGCCATGGACAAACTGGAAATAAAATCAAACGAGCCATCGAGCGGCAATAGAGTTTCGGATGCCATCATTGATTTTCTGATCAATATGGCTATTTTCGACAAGCTCAAAGGATCTGAATTACGCACCATTTCCAAACATATGAATATCACCGAATTGAAACCGCGCGAGACTCTGTTTAAAGAAGGCGATAAAGGCGACTATGTCTGTTTTGTGGTGGCTGGTTCCCTGGAAGTCGTTAAAAAAACCGCCAAAGACACCTATGTGACCTTGACTAAAATGTATAAAGGCCGTTCGATCGGTGAAATGGCCATTATCGACGATTTTCCGCGTTCCGCCACGGTCAAAGCCCTGACCCCTTGTACTCTGGTGATCTTGACCCGCCGGGGTTTTGACTTGATCTTGGAAGAACACCCCACCATCGGCGTTAAAATCCTCAAAGGCATTGCCAGGCTGCTCAGCCAAAGTCTCAGGCAAACCTCCAGCCGTTTGGTGGATTATATTTATCCGATCGAGTGATCTGATTCCATTTCATATAAATAGCACATCCAAAGAAATCTATTTTCTTTTCCGGAAATCTTTTCCTTCATAGATCCGGATGGGATTTCCCCGTTCCAAATCATTATGAGCCTGCCAACGTTTAAGCCGGGCAGCCTCTTTCCGGCGCTGATCGTGGGTTTCAACCATAACGATCAGACGTTCCAGAGCCCGTCGGCGGTTCCGGAATTGAGATCGTTCATCGATAATAAAGTTCCCTTTTGAGCCCCGGGCTCCTGTTCAATCAATTCCGCCGCAACCCCGGTTTTTTTTGCTTCTAAAATTAATGCTTCCACAAGCCGAGCCACGACCCAAGCGCACTCGGCCGGTCCACGACCCGAGGTAATCTGTAAAAACACGGAATTCATTATTCCCGCACCTTATAGGTCAAAAGCGACGAAAACGAAGCGACCACGCGTATGAAACCGAACGACTGCATATCTTCAATAATTCTCTCTATATTTTTATAAGCTTCAGGCGCTTCTTCATAAAGTAAATCCTTATCGTCGCAGATGACATAACCCCCCCGCTTCGTCCTTTGAAGCGCTTCGGCGGCATAGCGCGTTTTAAGGCGATCTTTACAGGCGGAACGATTCCATTTTCGTCCGGCGCCATGCGCAATGGACCATAGATGCGGTTCGTGTTCGCCGACAGGCATAACCAGATAGCTGCAAGTCCCGCGTGAACCCGATGTGACCGCGACTCCGCAATCTGACGGAGCCGCTCCCTTACGATGCAGATATCTTTTGGAACCGTTTGCCGTAATCATACTGATTGAATTATGAAAGAGATCCGACACCATTTTATATCCGCTGTTCAGTTGTTCCAATAATCTACAGGCAATCAATTCGCGATTGGCGCGAGCCCAGGCCAGCGCATTATCATGCTTACGAAGATACATGATAGCCTCATCGCTCCCCTCTTTCAGACCTTTATCCTGAAACCGGTCCGTGTGATCGCGCAGTAAAGCATTGCCTAAATCGCGCGATCCTGAATGAACCAACAAAAAAATCTTTTTTTCATCGACTTTCAGGGACTTGAATGCGTCGGCATTATGTATTTTATCGATCCGAAGCATTTCGGCAAAATGATTTCCCCTTCCAATGGTTCCCAGCGCGGATAGATAGCCTTCCGGACTGGCTCCGCGTTGTGCAAGCCAATCGGCCGAATCGCCGTCCCACGGGCTTTCCAGACCTTTTAATTTTTTAAACCATTTCTCCGGTCTTGCTTTGGCAACAGATATTTCCGTTGCGAATAATCCCATTCCGCAGCCGACATCCGAACCGATCAAATAGGGATAAAACTCCCCTTGCGACAACATGGCCGCCCCGACCGGTGATCCTTTGCCCGGATGCAGATCCGGGAAGCCCGCCACGCGCAACATGCCGGGAAATGCCGCAACCCGTTCAAGTTGTCGCAATGATTCTCCTTCAATCCAGGATTCTGCGGATGCAAAGAGCGCTACTTTTTCAAATTTATTCATACAGAACAAGTCCTGTTTTTAAGCCATTACTTTTTTAAAATTATAATTTAAACCGATTGCTACCCTTTGGAGTGCGCGGACACGACCGCGCTTTAAAAGCGGCGACGCGTCGCCGCACTCCAAATCTTCTTATTTCCCGATCGTATACCACGTGCCTTTCCCTTTTCCATGCTGATTCAGATAGCCCTGCTTGACCAATGGCCGTAAATGGATTTTAGCGGTGTTGCGATTCATACCCAGCAGTATCACCGCGTCGGTTATGGAAAGCCGACCGCGCTCTTTTGTCAAAATCAGCACCCGTTCCGATAAAGGCGGCAGTTTGGTCACCAAAAGTTCTTGCTCCACTCTGCGTACCGGGGCATCTTTTTGTTTCTTCAAACTGTGCAGAAAAAATTGAATCCAGTCTTGAAGATTTTCCCCATCGGTTCCGATATTGTATTGAGAAGCGCGTAAGGCCCGATAATAATCATTTTTGTTTTCTTCAAATACCCGTTCCAACGAATTGTATGCAATATATTTAATCGATCCAGCACATCCGAACCCAACCGACCGAACGATTCCCAACGGCCTTTAAACTCATCAAGTTCGGCAACCAGATTCAGCATTTCAGCATTAATATTTATTGTTGTTGAATAAATCATAGCTCATATAACTACCCAAAAATATACCCAAATATACCCAAAAAACAAAAATAATCTTACGTATAACTGAAAAAAATAATTTATAAAAAAAATAAATATAATTAAATAGTTATCTTGATAATAAAATTTTATAGGCAAAACATTTAAAATTTTAATGCATAAAAAAAAGTTCGGCTTTCGTTTAAATTTCTGTTAAGTAGAATTAAATCGGGAATCGAAATGGTTTTTAATAATAAAATTAAGGGAAATGAATATGAAACTCGCTCAATTTTATCATGACAATCGCCTAAAAATCGGTCAAATCAAGGAAGACCGGATCTTTTCCATCCGTTTTGACGGCGATTTGTTGACTTTTATTCAGGAGTGGCCCAGTTTGAATATATCCGATACTCCCCTATCCTTAACGGAAATTCAATGGCTGCCGCCCATTCATAACCCCTCCAAGATCATCGCCATCGGCTTGAATTATTTGGATCATGTTCAGGAGAGCAAAGGCGCCCTGCCGGAGAGTCCTCTGGTTTTTGCCAAGTTTCCCAATACACTGATCGGCCATGAGGCTAAAATCGTTTGGGATGAAACCATAACCCAAAAAGTTGATTTTGAGGCTGAATTGGCTGTTATCATTGGTAAAAAGGCCACATGGATTTCTGAAGATCAAGCCCTGGAATATGTTTTCGGCTATACCTGCGCCAATGACGTCAGCGCCCGCGATTTGCAATTCGGCGACAAGCAATGGGTTCGCGGCAAATCATTGGATACTTTTTGTCCTCTGGGTCCCTGGATTGTAACCGCGGATGAGCTCCGGGATCCACAAAACTTGAAAATCCAATGCCGGGTAAACGGCCAAGTGATGCAGGCGAGCAGCACCCATATGATGATTTTTCCCGTAGCCCGCCTGGTTCACTTCCTTTCCAAGCATTTCACGTTGCTGCCCGGCGATATCATCCTGACCGGCACGCCCCACGGGGTCGGCGCTTTTCGCAAGCCCGCCTTCTATCTGAAAAACGGAGACAAGGTGGAGGTTGAAATCGAGCGGATCGGTTGTTTAAACAATGGGTGCGAATCGCGGTAGTGAAATTTGAGGATTTTTTCACCCCTAAGACGCAAAGACTCAAAGTTAAAAAATAAATTAAAAACTTTGAGTCTTCGAGTCTTTGTGGAAAAAGCTTTTTATTCCGAAATCAAATCGCTGACATTCATCTCCAGCATCTTGATGCTCGCCAGAATGCGGCTGGTGTTGCGATAGACGGCCGGAAACGAATCAGCCATTTCCTTTAAATCCAGGGCGTCTTGTTTCATTCTTTGAATTTTCCGATCGATTTTATCCATGTCTATTTTTTTCTGCATCATCCCCTCCCATCAATGCGCTTTGCGCAAATCCTTAAATCGTTTGGCCTTGACTTCATAACGCGGCAAGGTGCCGTATTCGTGAAATTCCAGTTCATAACCCAGATTGGTTTTGAGCCGGAGTTGGTCTTTTAATTCGGTTTCAATGGCCTTGCGCTGATCCGTTTTGCCCTTGACGATTTCCACTTTCAGGGCGATGCGGTCGATATCGCCGACTTTATCGACGACAATTTCGAATTCATCACCCAGCCCGGATATGCTGCGTACGACTTCTTCAATAGCCGCCGGTGAAAGCAGCACTCCTTTGACTTTAGTGATGTCGTCGGCCCGGCCGATCACACCGCCTTTGATTAATCGGGCGGTGCGACCGCAGGAGCAGGACTCGGTTTGCCATTCAATGACGTCCTTGGAATCGAAACGGATGCAGGGTTGCCCGACGCGGTCCAGGGCCGTGATGATCATCTTGCCTTTACGGCCCGGTTCCTCGATATATTCACCGGTTTGCAGATCCTGAATTTCAACCAGAAAAAAAGGTTCATTAACATGCAAGCCGCCGGGTTGGGCTTCGCACTCGAAACACCAGGCCCCGATTTCGGTTGCGCCGGCATGATCAAATACTTTAGCGTTCCATGCTTCTTCCATTCTCTTCTTGGTGCTGGGAATGCTTGCGCCCGGTTCGCCGGCACAGGTGATTCTACGGATGCTTAAATTCCTTGGATCGATATTAAGTTTGGTGTGGGCCGTATCGGCCATGGAGAGAATATAGGTTGGCGTAGCCATCATGGCGGTGGCCTTTAGCTCCTGGATCTTGAGAATACGGGCCTGAGTATCCAGCACGCCGCCTGGAACGACTTCCGCGCCGATTTTCTCGGCCGCATAATGACCGGCCCAAAAAGCCACGAAAATATTATACCCGAAAGGCAGGAACACGCGATCGCGCGGCCGATAACCCTGGGCCCACAGGATATAAGCCCAGCATTCGGCCCACCACTCCCAATCCTGCCAGGTATCGGCCTGATAAACCGGCTGGCCCGTGGTCCCGCTGGTTTGCCGGAATTCGGAAACTTCTTCCAAGGGGACTGCCAGGGGATCGCCATACGGAAAGGGATCTTTGCGTTGAACGGAACGCATCATGGATTTTTCCACCGTAGGAATTCGGCGAATATCGGCAAAAGATCGTATATCCGCCGGTTTGATTCCGGCTTGCTCGTACAATTGCCGATGGAATTTGGAATGATCGTATGCCCACTGGAAGATTCTTTTGAATTTCCTCAACTGAAGATCGCGGATCTTTTGATGGGGCAAAGTTTCAAGTAGCGGATTCCAATATCGTTGCTCGCTTATCATGATTCACTCCTCTTAAACACATGTTAAATTCGGTTGATGTCGTTTTTTCCGTTCAAAACTTGTTCTTTTTTTTCCAAATGGTTTTATGGCCTTTTAATGCTAAGGGGAATGGTATTTTAGGAAATTTGAGCTAAAATCCGCTCCACTAAAATCCCGCTGTTTTTAATAACCTGTTGAATGCCTGCGGTTGGTAAATCATCCCAATGGATACCCACCGTAACAACGACATGTGTATTCAAGGCAGCGGCCAGAGTTTCCGCCGTGGACTTTGCCAATTCGTCTTCTTTATGTCCCACATAGCAAAAAACCGAGGCCGTAGCGCTTGTATTTTCAGGGTTTTTCAAGCTTGGACGCGGTTGAGCGACAGCCACCGCTCCGATATGCGGTCTTTCCCCGCCCCAAATCGCGACTAAAAGGTCCGATCCGATCCATTGCCCCACAGCTTCCAGGTCATACGATCCTTGCGCTGATTTAACTGAAAAATGGCCATGACTCATATTTTTTACCTTGTACCTTGCATTATCGAGAAAATCCGAGTGGGTCTTTTTATTCCGTTTATAATTAAAGTTCGTAAATTGATCCCGAAAAAAAGCTTTTAAAAATCAAAGCGAATAGTATATTTATTTAATAAAAATAATAGGTTATCCATGTCTGAAAATCGTATATTCAGCCTCTTTTGTCAATTTCATTATTATTATAACATGCATAAAAATAACTTATGAATATAATTGATTGATAAAATGATTTGATGTATGAATAATAAACTGTATCTCTTTCCGATTCATTTTCGATCCTTGGTGCTTATATGGCTTGCAAACCATACTCGACTGAATTCAATTGGTTTTCATATATAGTTCGTATCAGATCCATGGCTTTTTGAACGGGGAGTAATATCTTGTTGAATTTCAACCAACTCCGTATTTTTTATCACGTGGCCAAAAACTTGAGTCATACTTTAGCCGCCAAAGATCTTTTCATCACCCAACCCGCGGTCACCGCTCAAATTAAATGTTTTGAAGACTATTGCAACATCAAGTTGCTGAAACGAAGGGGCCGGGAAATTTATCTTACGGATGAAGGCGGAATTCTCTACAAATATGCTCAAAAAATTTTCGAATATGAAAAAGAATTCGATCGTGTCATTGAAGATCTTCGCAAACTTAAAAAAGGTTTTCTACGCTTAGGAACAACGAAAACGTATGCCCGCTATTTCATGCCGTTTTTGGTGACGAATTTCCACGAAATCTATCCTTGTATTCAAATTCAGTTGAATGAAGGCAGTTCACAAGAGATGATTGAGAGCCTTTTGCATCACAAAAATGAAATCGCGCTGATTGCCAAAGCCTCGGATCATCCGGATATTTGCTTTATCCCCTTTAGCAAGGAAGAAGTAGTATTGATCGTTTCCCCGGAACATCGATTTGCCAAGAGAAAATCGATCTCTGTCCAGGACCTATCCAACGAGCCCATCATTATGAAAGAAACGGGATCCGGAACCAGAAAATTAATCAATGGATTATTCGAAAAATATCAATGCACGCCCAATATTGTCATGGAAATCGGCAATACCGAATTCATCAAACAACTGGTTCACCGCGGCGAAGGCATCTCATTTCTGGTCCGAGAGTCCATTTTGCACGAGCTATCCGAAAACAAATTGATCATCATTCCCATTAAGACAGAGCCAATTTTTTTGGATGTCAGTATCGCCTATATTAAAAATCAGCCGCTCTCTCCGGCCGGTCAGGCCTTTTTAAAAATAATCGATAAGTTAGCTCAAGACGGCTTGCCGCTTAAAGGCATCGGCTCTCTGGTTTTCAAAAAAACTGACTTAAAAGCATAGTTTACTCACAGAGGATATCTCAAAAATATTTATTTAAAAAATGCGTTTATTCACGTCTTTTCACAATCGTTTGATTCGTTTTTTTATTTTTGAGATATCCTGTCATAAAGCTTTTTCAAATGATCGTTCAAAGATTCACTTTAGTCGGTTTTATGCTTCTTTCAAACAATAATTCCATCCCGGTTTTTTTCCCAAGTACATTTTCCTTTTTCTTCTTGCCCCATACGCTTTCAGGGCGGGCCTGCACCAAAAAAATATTCCCGGGAAAAGGAAGCGTTCTTGATATGGAATATTCGATATCCTGCGGACACCCGAAATGAGTCTCAACCTTTTTGGCTAATTGGGTGAGTTCAATGACCTCTCTATCTTCCAGGCAAGGAAGTTTTCTTTTATCGGGCGGCAATTCCCGATATTCCATTTCTTTGCTTTGCGGATTATAGACGAATTCACTTCTTTTATCGGATATAATCCGTTCATCTATCTCTAAAATAATTTTGTCGACCAGATACCGGTCGGGGGTTACATTGCCGGAAACAACCGCTTCGCCGACA
>RPPU01000131.1 GCA_003819975.1 Desulfobacteraceae bacterium | reverse complement strand
ACGGTCCGGCCGCTATCAACTTGATCAAAGAAGTCGGTAAAGGCACACCCCTGGGTCGTATCCTGGGCAGCGGCGCGGCCGTGACCGGCAAGGTCTTGGGCGTGGAACGCGTACCCGTGGTCAAAGGTCAGGCCATGCCGGCTTACGATCCGCGCGGCGTGCAGGGCATCGGCGTGACTTACGCCACCAGCCCCATGGGCGCGGACCATACCGCGGGTTATGCCGTGGCCACCAATCTACTCGGCGTGGGCGGCAAAGTAGATCCGCTAAAACCCGAAGGTCAGGTCGAACTCTCCCGCAACCTGCAGATCGCCACGGCCGCCATCGATTCCACCGGCATGTGTCTTTTTATTGCTTTTGCGGTTTTGGATCAACCCGATACGTTCCAGGCCTTGCTGGATCTGCTCAATGCTTTCTATGGCCTGAAACTCACCGGCGATGATGTCACGGCCCTGGGTAAATCCATACTCACGAACGAAAGGGATTTCAATCATAAAGCCGGGTTTACCAACGCGCATGACCGGGTTCCGGAATTTTTCAAAAAGGAAAAATTACCGCCGCATCAGGTCACTTTTGCGGTAACGGACGCGGACCTGGATAAAGTCTTCAACTGGTAATAGTTCCGGCTTGAAAGCCGTAACTATATTTATCATGACGGGGAGGCCGTAAGGTTTCCCCGTTATGCTTATGTTTTAAAAACCGCACTGAGCCGTAAAAGGGGGTAGGCTATCATGAATCAGCAAAACGCAACCCGCCTTGAAATCACTCTGCAACCCAAGCTCCTCGATCTTTTTCTGCCGATTTTTCAACAAGGCGTATGGGTCCGCGGCATGCTGGGTTGCACCATCCGCTCCTTTTTAAATGTTTGTGTAAAACTCGATGACGATTATGTCGACCGCCGTATTCAAACCTTTTTTCTCAATCATAAGCCGGTGGACAATATCGATGGCGCCTTGGTTCAGGATCAAGATACCCTGGCCCTTTCCACGGCCATGCCGGGGGTGTTGGGCGCCATGCTGCGCAAGGGCGGTTATTACGCTGCCATGCGGCAATCGATTTCTCAAAAAGACCAGCAGCAATCAACCGCCGCTCATGAAGGCCGGGTGCGCCTGAGGCTCTTTAATTTTCTGATCTCTGAAATCGGACCGAATTTACTCAAACAGGGAATCCGGATTGAAGAAGAACATCTGCGCCCCTGCCTGGAAAATTTGGCTATTCGCTTCCGCGCGCAAGGTCTGGATATTAAAGTGAATGGCGAGAATAAGAAAATCGAGGAATGGCATTCAATTCATTGGACCAAAGAGGTGCTTTTAAAAGTATTGGAGATATGATCATTTTACCGCAAAGGCCGCGAAGGAACGCAGAGGAAAAGAAGGGTAAATACAAAAAATACGAAAAAAAATTATTGTTTATACTCTGCGACCCTTTGCACAAAGGATATATCAAAAATGTTATTTTAAAAAAAGTAAGCGTTAATCTCCTGCTTTTTATAGGCGGATGCTTCGATTTTTTATTTTTGAGATATCCTGTACTCTGCGGTGAAAAAATTTTCTATCCGCCCGCGATCGGCGGAAATGCCGCCACCCGGTCCCCCTCCCGCAGCACATCCTCTTCCCGGGCATGTACCCCATTCCGAAAAATAAGCTTGGCCAAGCCGACCGGGACTTTCAAGTTTACCAACACCGCGCCGACCGTGGTCCCTTCGGCCACTTCCATCATATAGGGTGTCTGACCCGGCATATATTGCATCAGCGAAGCGAACAATTGCACTTCAATTTTCATGAAAGAAATTTCCTTGCTTCTAACCTATTTTATTCTTTGTGGCACTAGAGTAATTTCATGCTTCATGAAATTACGTCTTTTGCGCGAAGGGCTCCTGCCCTTGCCGCGCGAGGGCTCCTGCCCTTGCCGCGCGAGGGCTCCTGCCCTTGTCGCGCGAGGGCTTCTGCCCTTGTCGCGCGAGCATCACTTGCCCCCCTGTTTTTTCGCCCACACATAACAAGGCAAAAACGTGCAAAAGATTACAACATATAAAACAAACATCGGCGCCATTTTTGATAAAGGTATTTGACCGGACTTTGCAACCAGCACGCCCGCCACGGCCAAAAGCGTCACGACCGGAAACAAAGTGATCAGCAGGATATCCGCGCGCTCGATCGGCTTCAATTGCGCCCAGAAGAGTAAAACCGTCCAACCCAGCATCAAAGCTCCCGCGATGCGCGCCACATAGAGAAAATTGGCCGAAATTTCAAAAGGCGCCGGTTGCAGCACAATCGCGGCAAGGGTCGGCGAGAACAATAGCGCCGTGGCCAGCGCATCCGCGACAATTCCGATCCAATAAGAAACCATTAAAAGTTTTTTCATACCAACTCCTTTTTACCGAATGAAATCCTGGTAATCCATTTAATCTCCGGTTCCACGGGATTAATCCTATCAAATATCTCCTCTTACTCAAACCGTAAAGCCTGAATCGGATCCAGCAGTGAAGCTTTGCGCGCCGGGTAAACCCCGAAAAAAATACCGACCCCGGCTGAAAAACCGAAAGCCAGTACTATGGACCAGACCGTAACCTGAGCCGGGATGTACTCGGTGGCGTACTTGAAAGCCAGGGCGCCGCCGATGCCCAGGATTATGCCGATCATGCCGCCGGCCACGCTCAAGGCTATGGATTCCATCAGAAATTGGGCCAGGATGTCGCGGTTGCGCGCGCCCACTGCCTTGCGGATGCCGATCTCGCGCGTGCGCTCCCGGACCGATACCAACATGATGTTCATGATGCCGATGCCGCCCACGATCAAAGAAATGGCCGCAATCCCGCCCAACACCGAGGTCATGACGTTTAAAATGGTGTTCATGGTGGAGAGCATGGCTTCCTGACTGATAATCGTGAAATCTTCTTTTTTGTTGTGCCGTTTGATCAGCACTTCGCGGATTTGCTCCGTGGCTTTATCCAAGTCTTCGGCCCGGTTCACCGAAACAATGATTTCGATCAAACTGTCGATGTTGAACAACTCCTGGGCGCTCTTGACCGGAATAAAGACCAGGTCGTCGATATCGAACCCCAGGCTCATCCCTTTCTTCTCCATAATCCCGATTACCCGGTAACGCGCGTCGCTGATCGTCACCATCTTGCCCAGAGGGTTGGCCTCTCCGAACAGCTCAGTCTTGACCTTGCGGCCCAGCACCACCACCCGGTTCTTCAAATCTACGTCTTCCGGCTTGACGAACGAACCGATCTCCACGTGCAGGTTGCGTACGGTTTCGAATTCGGGGGTTACGCCCAGAATCATCGCATCCCGGCTCAGGTTGAAATACTTCACCTTCCCCGTGCCCATGACCACCGGCGCGGTGTCGTTTACCTTGGAACAACGGCGCTTGATGGCCAGGGCATCATCATAGATCAATTTCCGAACCGTGCCGGACATGGGCGGATGAAACCCGCCCTTAGTGGCCGTTTTGCCGGGGGTCACAATGAGCAGGTTGGTTCCCAAACCGCGCAATTCCTTGGTAATATAATCTTTGGCGCCCTGGCCGATGGCCACCAGCAGAATCACGGCCATGACCCCGATGATGATGCCGAGCATGGTCAAAGCCGAGCGCACCCGGTTCAATCTCAGGGCTTCGATGGAGATTTTGAATCCTTCCCAGGCTTTCATGGCTGACGCTCCTCGCGAATCAATTGACCGTCGCGCATATGCAGAATGCGTTTGGATTGTTCGGCCACTTCACGGTTATGCGTGATCACGATCAGCGTGGTTCCGCCGTTGTTCAGCTTAATAAAAAGATCGATGATCTCCTTGCCGGACTGGGTATCCAGATTGCCGGTCGGCTCATCCGCCAGCAAAATAGCAGGCCGGTTAACCAAAGCCCGGGCAATGGCTACCCGCTGCTGCTCACCGCCCGACATCTCATTGGGCTTGTGCCCCATGCGGTCGGCCAAACCCACTTCCGTCAAAGCAGCCGCGGCCGCTTCGCGCCGCTGCCTGGGCGCGACGCCCGCGTAAATCATGGGTAGTTCCACGTTTTTTAAAGCCGTATACCGTAAGAGCAGATTAAAAGACTGGAACACAAACCCGATCCGGCTGTTGCGCAGTTCGGCCAGGCGGTCGTCGCCGGCCCGGCCGACTTCTTGTTCTTCAAAAAAATAAGCACCCGCCGTGGGTCGATCCAGGAACCCGATGATGTTCATCAAAGTCGATTTGCCCGAGCCTGAAGGCCCCATGATGGCTACGAATTCGTGCGGCCCGATCTCCAGCGAAACGCCTTGCAAGGCATTCACTTCGGTCAAGCCCAGGCAATAACTCCTCCGGATGTCGAGCATGCGGATCACTGTTTCTGCTCCAGTTGAACCCTCACTCCTTCTTTCAAGCCGTTGCCGTCGGCATTCTCCACGATGATCTCGCCTTCTTTCAGTCCTTTCTTTATTTCAGTATCGTTCCAATTGGAAAGGCCGATTTCGACGGTGCGTAATGTGACCCGGTCCTCTTCAACCGTATAAATCATTTTTTTACCTTCTTTTTCCAGCAAAGCTCCGGTGGGTACGGCGAGCACATTCGGCAAGTAATCCGTAATCACTTCAATATCGGCCGACATACCGGGCTTGACCGCCGGCATAGTCCCTTCAAAATAAACCCAGATATCGAATGTGCGTGTTTCCTGTTTGGCGCCGATCACGATCGGTGAAATGCGTTTCAAAACCCCGCTGAAAACCTGGTCCGGAAAAGCATCGATCAGAATCTTAACCTTTTGTCCCGGTTTCAGGTTTTTAACATCCACCTCATCGATGGTCGCGTGAATATAAAGCCGCAAAGGATCGACCAAGGTCATGAGCGGCGAACCAATGGAAACAAACTCGCTCTGCGATATCCACTTCTTGGAAATCACGCCTTTAAAAGGCGCCGTAATTGCGGAATAACTCAACTGGATCCGGGCCATTTGCAGGGCCGCTTCCATTTGCTGCACCGTGGCCCGGCCGGCCGCAATTTCCTGCTGTTTCACTTTGTTAATGTCCAGGTTTCCGAGCGCTCTTTCATATTGGGCTTTGGCGACCAGATAGGCCTCTTCAGCCTTATCCAGGCCGGATTTAGCCGAGATCCCTTTGTTGTAAATTTCTTTTTGGCGTTCCCATTCCCTAAGCGCATTGTCCAGGGTCGCCTTGGCTTGTTGGAGTTGGGAATCGGTTTGGATGCGTTCCATGTTCACCCCGGCCTCGATCTGGGCCAGCCGCGCCCTGGCCATCTGCAGATTGGCTCCGGCCTCCAGCACGCGCACATTGGCCTCTTCCCGGTCGATCTCCAGCAGCACCGCGCCCTGCTTGACCTCGTCGCCTTCTTTCAACACCATGCGCGTAACCCGACCCGAACGCTGGGCGCTCAAAACCGCCTCCTGTTCCGACTTGATCATGGAAGTAGTCGTGGACGAAACCGTCACCTCCAGTCCGCCTTTTTTCAGGGTAATGGTTTTCAGGCTGACCGGCTTTCCCCGGGAAACATGATAGATCAGGCCCGCCAAAGCAATGGCGGTCACGCTGATGATTAAGATCCAGATTTTTCTTTTCATGATTGATGCGGCTTTCTTATGGAATCAAACGGATAAAACCCTGTTTATCTATTCATAATCACTGTCTTTTTAACTAAATAGTGTAAGCAGGTCCGAAATAGGTGTCAAGCGAAAAAGGGTAACAGATTGCAACACCCGCACGCGGATAAATCAACGGCCGGCACCGGCGTTGAAAGGTAAACGGATCTGAGCGGGTGAATTTTCTTGCCGCGCCGCAGCATGTATGCGAAGGCGGGCAACCCCCCCATAAACCGAAATTTCAATTTTTTTTAAAACAATAAGTCCATCTTTTTAATGCCTGAAAATAAAAAAGAGGGGGCTGACCCGCCCCCTCTTAGACTCTAAAACCTTTGCGTTCTCTGCGTCCTTTGCGGTGAATCTTTTCCTACTTCACCACGATGTTCGCCAGCTTATCCGGCACAAAGATCTTCTTAACGATCTGCTTGCCGTCGATCCATTTTTGGACATTCGCGTCCGCCAACACCAAGGCTTCGACTTCTTTCTCGGCCAAACCGGCTTCGATCGCGATTTTGGCGCGCACCTTGCCGTTGATCTGCACCACATATTCGACCGTTTTGCGCAGCGTGTATTCCTCCACCCAATTGGGCCAGGCGGTCTTGAAAATGCTTTCCTTATGGCCCAAAGCTTCCCAAATTTCTTCGGTCACATGCGGCGCAAAAGGGGCAAGCAATTGCAGAAAAGTCTCAAACACGACCTGATTGCGCACGTTCTCCTTGACGATATGATTTAAAAGCTCCATCAATCGCGCCAAAGCCGTATTATAAGAGAAACGCTTGATGTCGGCAGTCACCTGTTTGATGGCGCGGTGCAGCCAATACAAGGTCTCGCTCGACTGGGGCGCGCCCGGCTCCAGGTCCCCGGGCTGCAGATTGGCCCAGACCCGGTCCAAAAAACCGCGCATGGCGCGCACACCCTCGTCCCTGAAGTCGCCGCCCTCCAGATAAGCGCCCATGAACATCAGGTAAACCCGGAACGCATCCGCGCCGTATTCCTTGATATACTCGTCCGGATTAATCACATTGCCCTTGGATTTGCTCATCTTGGCGCCGTCGCGAATAATCATGCCGTGGGCGACGAACTTCTTGAACGGCTCCTCGAATTCCACCAATCCCATTTGATGAAAAGCCATGCACAGAAAACGCGAATAAAGCAAATGCAACACCGCGTGCTCGTTGCCGCCCACGTACATATCCACCGGCAACCACTTCTTGGTCAATTCTTTATCGAAGGCCCGGTCGTTGAAATTCGTGGAGGGGTAGCGATAAAAATACCAGGCCGAGCACAGAAAGTTGTCGGAGACGTCGGTCTCGCGGTGCGCTGCTCCGCCGCACTGCGGACATTGGGTCTCAAAGAACTCCTTCGAGCGTTTCAGCGGCGATTCGCCCGAGCCGTCCGGCTTGTAATCTTCGAGCGCCGGCAACAGCACCGGCAGATCATTTTCCGGTACCGGCTGAATGCCGCACTGATCGCAGTAGATCACCGGAATGGGCGGCCCCCAGTAGCGTTGCCGGGAAACGCACCAGTCGCGCAGTCGATAATTGACTTGAAAACGCGCCAGGTTCTTGGCTGCCAGCATTTCCGTGACCTTGCGGATGCCCTGTTCCTTGGCCGGCAAACCGTTGAAGGGACCCGAATTGATCATCGCGCCTTCTTCCGCATAAGCTTCTTTATCCAGGCTGTGTTCTTTGCCGTCGGCTGAAATGACCTGGCGAATTTCCAGATTGAATTTTTTGGCAAACTCGAAGTCGCGCTGATCATGGGCCGGTACCGCCATGATGGCGCCGGTGCCGTAGCCCATAAGCACATAATCCGAAACCCAAATCGGCACTTTTTCCCGATTAACCGGGTTGATCGCATAAGCGCCGCTGAACACGCCGGTCTTTTCCATGCCTTCGGCCTGGCGGTCGACCTCGCTCATTCGCGCGGCCCGCTCCTGGTAAGCCTTAACCGCAGCGCGTTGTTCCGGAGCTGTGATCTTGGCCAGCATGGGATGTTCGGGCGCGAAAACCATATAGGTCACGCCGAACAAGGTATCGGGCCGGGTCGTAAAAATCTCGAACGTATCGCCATGTCCCGCCACCTCAAAAACCACCTGGGCGCCCTCGCTGCGGCCGATCCAGTTACGCTGAGCGAGCTTGGTCTTTTCCGACCAATCGATCCATTCCAGATTGTCTAAAAGTTTTTGGCAAAAGGCCGTGATCTTGAAAAACCACTGAGCCATTTCCTTTTTGGTCACTTCCGTGGAACAGCGCTCGCAGGCGCCGTCAATGACCTGCTCGGCCGCCAAGACTGTCTTGCACGAAGGGCACCAGTTAACCGGCGCTTTGGTGCGGTAAGCCAAGCCGTGTTTATAAAGCTGCAGGAAAATCCATTGGGTCCAGCGATAATAATCAGGCGCCGTGGTATCCACTTCATGGTCCCAATCATACATGTTGCCCACCAGAGCCAACTGGTTTTCACGGAAATTTTTAATATTATTGGGCACCATCACCGAGGGATGGGTCCCTTTTTTGAGCGCAAAATTCTCGGAATGCATGCCAAAAGCGTCAAAACCGATCGGTTCGAACACATCATAACCGCTCAGACGATGAAACCGGCCCTGAACATCCGACCCCACAAAGGCAAAAACATTGCCCACATGCAAGCCCTCGGCCGAAGGATAAGGAAACATCATGAGATTGTAAAAAGGCCGTTGCGCCTTGGCCAGATCCACTTTATAAAGCTTGGTTTCCTGCCAGCGGCTGCGCCATTTTGCCTCGATTGTTTGATGCTGATACCGTTCCATAATGATTACAAACCTTCCTTAAGTTGGGGATACTCGAGAGTGCCGGGTTTTCAATTGTGTTTAATAAATTGAGTTTAGTTATGCAATTGAAATCCTTGCCTTTTAAGGAGAAACCGGCACTCTTGTGGTTTTTTAAAAAAAATAATTATTATCCCTGGGCTCAAGATTCGTCAACAGAATTGTAAAGGCAGAAAACAGAAGCCAGGAGTCAGAAGCCAGAATAAAAAACCAGCAACAAGATTAGATTTCATAATCGTTAGTTAAAGGAAAAAAACAAGTCTCAATATCATTCCGGCATGTCATGATTTTGCAGAACAAAATCATCATTAAACCGGAATTCGCCTCTTTTATGCTTTGGGATTGACGCTCAGATCAAACTTTCTTATAACTAATAGCCTACAGTCTACAGCCTATTTACCTAAACGGAGGATCTATGGAAAAGCGAAAAACCCCTATGGATTTTGACCTGGTAACCCGCGAATTGGCCGCTTCCGGCATTAAAAACGTGGGCCAGGCCTCGATCCGTGAAATCAAAAAACTGATCGATACCATTGAAAAAGCGACTGGCGAAAAATATGTGCGCATGGAAATGGGTATTCCGGGCTTGCCGCCCAATTCGATTGCGGTCGAAGCTCAGATCGCTGCCCTTAAAAAAGGCGTGGCCGCCCTCTACCCCGACATCCAGGGCATCCCGCCGGTTAAACAGGAAATCGCGCGTTTTGTTAAACTGTTCCTGAATATAGACGTGGATCCCGAACATTGTCTGCCCACGGTCGGCTCCATGCTGGGCGGGTTTGCATGTTTTATGACCATCAATCGCATGCATGCCGACCGCGAAGGCACGCTCTTCATCGACCCCGGGTTCCCGGTCCAAAAACAGCAATGCCGCGTGCTGGGTCAAAGCTTCATGAGCTTTGACGTGTATAATT
>RPPU01000130.1 GCA_003819975.1 Desulfobacteraceae bacterium | reverse complement strand
TTAACGAAACCATGGCGGCGGCCGCCAAGACGCATATTGCCGAAAAGGGCGGCAACCCTAAAATCGTGACCCTATCCGCTTTCGGCGGCGCCGGACCAGTGCATGCCTACGGCCTGGCTAAGAAATTGGGATCTCCGCGTTTCATTGTACCGCCCAATGCCGGGGTCGGTTCGGCTCTGGGCTTTTTCACGGCACCGCGCGCCTTCGACCTGGTACGCAGTCACAAAGTCGCCTTGGCGGATGCAGACTTCGGTGCGATCGATAAGATTTTTAGCCAAATGGAAGCGGAAGGAGCCAAAACATTGCAGCAGTCCGGCCGGGGCGAAACCATCCGGTTTGAACGTTCCCTGGATATGCGCTTTGTGGGCCAAGGGTCTGAAACCAACATCCTGGTGCCTGAGAAAAATTTTACTAAAATTAAAAGAGAAGAGATCCGCAAGCGTTTTGATCAAATTTACGAAAAATTGTACGGCCGGACTTATCCGGAATCGTCGATCGAATGTATCAATTTTAAAGTCCGGGCCAGTCTGCCGGAGCGGCTTTTCCATTTCGGTAAGCTCCAAGCCAAAGGAAAATCGATACGCCAAGCGATCAAAGGTCGGCGGCCGGCTTATTCCGGTATAGCCAAAGATTTTATCCCCTTTACGGTATATGACCGGTACAAGCTCTTTCCAAAAGCCCGGTTTCGGGGACCGGCGATCATTGAAGAGCGGGAGTCAACCGTGATCGTGGGTGAAGATGCCTCTGTGAGCGTGGATGATTTCGGATTCCTGTGGGTGGAGTTGGCGACAGACCCTGCTTCGGTGAAAAAAGCCAAGAAGGCGTCGGCATTGCGCCGTAGCCTGAAAAAGGCAGCCTCAAAACTTAAGGCCAAGAGCAAGACTCCAGCCCGAAAACCTTTGGTTAAGAAGCGAGTGCGAAAACCATAGATTCGGGGTAGGGGACAAAAATTTTTGATGCATTTTCAAGATTATAAGATCGATTGATTAAGGAGATATAGACGTGAGACGGAAATTCGACCCGATTACTTTGGAAATTTTATGGCGCCGCTTGATTTCGATCGTGGACGAAGCCGACGGCACTGTGGCACGCACGGCTTTTTCAAGCTTGCTGCGTGACGCCCACGATTACACCTGCATGTTCACCGATCAAAAGGGTCGTGAATTGGCTCAGGGTACTTTTGCCACGCCCGGTCAGTCGGGAGCCATGTCTCTGGGCATCAAGAACCTGGTGCGTAAGTTTCCGCACGACTATTACCGTCCGGGCGATATCTTTATCACCAACGACCCTTGGGCTTTGGCCGGGCATCTGAACGATGTGTGTGTGCTGAGTCCGATTTTCCATAAGAACAAACTGGTGGCTTTTACAGCCTGCGTGTTTCATCATTCCGACATAGGCGGACGGGTTTCGTCGGACAACCATGAAGTATTCGAAGAAGGTCTTTTTATCCCGCCGGTCAAGTTGTATGAAAACGGAGTGCTCAACGAATCGGTCCTGGAGCTGATCCGCTGGAATGTGCGCACGCCCGAAGAAGTCATCGGCGATATCCGTTCCCAGATCGCGGCCAACCATGTGTGCGCGGAAAAAATCCGCCAGATGCTGGAGGACAACCGTCTGGAAAACCTGGACGATCTGGCTGATGAAATCATCGGCCGCACGGAACGGAGCATGCGCGAAGCGATCGCAAAAGTTCCGGGCGGAGTCTATCGCGCCGAAGGCATCGTGGAACAGATGGAAGGCAAGGGCGATATCGTGATTAAGGCCGGCGTGACCGTCAGGGGCGGCGATATCCATGTGGACTTAACCGGGTCTTCGCCTCAGGTCCAATGGGGCGGCAACGTAGTCTATAATTTCACCTATGCGTATGTGTTCATGGCCATAAAAAGCATGTTCGATCCCGAGATCCCCAATAACGACGGCTGCAGCCTTCCCATTTCCCTGAAAGCGCCGGAAGGGACGGTGGTGAACTGCAAGTTTCCTGCGGCTGTAGCAGCCCGCATGCAGATCGGCCATTTCATGACCGAAATCATATACCGGGCCTTGGCTAAAGCCGTGCCGGATCGGGTGTTGGCCGGCAGCGGCGGCACGCCGGCGACCATGAATGTGTTTTACGGCAAACGCAATAGCAATAAACCCTGGCATTCCGTGATCATCCGGGGCGGCGGTATGGGCGCGAGCAGCCATGAAGACGGCCATTACGTGGTTATTTTTCCGGCCAACGGCGCCAACACGCCGGTGGAAATTTTCGAAAGCGATACGCCCCTGATCGTTGAAAAGCGGGAACTGCTTATGGATTCGGGAGGACCGGGCAAGACCAAAGGCGGTCTGGGACGCAGGGAAGTCATTCGCATCCCGAACGACGCCTATGCTCCGGTTGCGCCGGTGAATTTAGGAATCCAGTCCGGCCGTTTTCGTTATGCTCCGGAAGGATTGTTCGGCGGTCAACTGGGCGCCAAAGCCCAGTTTTTAATCAATGGCCAGCGCGGTAATCCGTATGGCCTGACTCAGATGAAACCGGGCGATCTCGTGATCATGGATGCAGCCGGCGGCGGCGGATACGGCAACCCTCTGGAGCGCGATCCTGAATTGGTACGGGAAGACGTGGTCCAGGGTTATGTGAGCCTTGAAAAGGCAAAAGAAGATTACGGTGTGCACATGGATGTAAAGACTTTGAAAGTCGATTTGGAAGCTACCCGGCAATTGCGGGAGAAGTAAAAAACAGGGTCCAAGGGGCCCGTAGAGACGATTTTATGTCTCTCCGTTCGAGGGATCAAAAGTTTAAGAAGGTATTGCTTATCTTTAACCGTGAACTGTGAACCGTGAACTTGGAACTCATTTTTTTTAGGAGAAATCATCATGACCTCAGAGAAGAAACTTTATCCCACTGCTTTTAATCCGCTTTTCATAAAACCGGCCCGGGCTTTGCCCAAAGAGATCGCCGTGATCGGCGCCGGAACCATCGGGCCGGATATCGGCTATTATTTGAAAACCGCATTGCCGCAGATCAAGCTGATCCTGGTGGATGTGGTCGAAGCGGCGCTCAAGAACGCTGAAAAGCGCTATGCCGATTATGCCAAGAAGGCCGTGGATAAGAAAAAGATGAAAGAAGAACAGGCCAGGGCCATTCTGGAAAATATCGTTTATACCACGAACTACGACCAAATCAAACATTGCGATCTCGTGATCGAGGCGGCCACGGAAAACATTCCGCTCAAGCAAAAGATATTCGGTCTGATCGAAGAAAGAGTCGCCGCGGATACGATCATCACCTCCAATACCAGCTCGATTCCGGCGGACCGGATTTTTTCGAAAATGAAAAACCCGGCCCGCGCCACCATCACCCATTTCTTCGCTCCGGCCTGGCGCTCCCTGCCGGTGGAAGTCGTAACCTGGTCGGGCGCCGGCCAAGCGACCGTCGATTATCTTTTTTGGTTCTTCGCCAAGACCGGCAAAGTTCCAATGATCACCGACAATGTGCTTTGTTTTATGCTTGACCGTGTTTTTGACAATTGGTGCAACGAAGCCGCTTATTTGCTGAACCGGGCCACGGCCGCGCAGATCGATAAAACCGCGGAAGAATTTGTGTTTGCCGGGCCGTTTTATGTTTTGAACATGGCCAACGGCAATCCGATCATTGTGGAGACCAATACCCTGCAAATGGAAGAAGGCGCTCATTATTTACCGGCTGCCATTCTGAAATCCGTGGACAAGTGGTCGACGCCCCGGCCGGGCGCCAAAGTCGATATGCCCAAGGAACTCAAGGAAAGCATTCGGGACCGGTTGTTGGGCATTCTTTTCTCGCAATCCTTCGATATCGTCGACCGCAATATCGGAACCCCGCAAGACTTGAACCTGGGGTGCCAAATCGCTTTGGGATTTAGAAATGGGCCCTTCGACATTATGCGCGAACTCGGCGAGGCCGAAGTGGAGCGCATCATGAAAAGGTTTCAAAAAGAAAGGCCGGGGTTTCCGCAGGCACGGCAAAAGATCACAAATTATCAAGATTTCAAGCGCCACCTATTGACGGATGAAATCGACGGAGTGAAAGTTATTACCATTCGCCGGCCGCAAGCCCTGAATGCGCTCAACGATGAGATCACCAACGAGATCTTGGCGGTCCTGAAGGAAAACGCAGGCAAACCCGAAATAAAAGGTTTTGTGATCACGGGATACGGCACACGGGCCTTTTCAGCCGGGGCCGATATCGGCCGTTTCCCGCAATCGCTCGGCAACAAAAGCGCGGCCGTGCAATACGCGGCCGAGTGCGCGGAAGTACAGCTTTTCATGGATCAGATGGATAAACCCATCGTGGCCGCCATTAACGGCATGGCCTTGGGCGGCGGTCTGGAAATCGCCATCCGTTGCCACAGCCTGGTGGCCGTGCAAAACGCCTTTTTCCAATTCCCTGAAATCACCCTGGGTATTTTACCGGCCATTGGCGGTTGCGTGGTCCCTTACCGAAAATGGCCCCAGGGTGCGGAACTATTTCATCAAATGATTTGTCTGGCCAAATCCATTCAGGCTCCGGAAGCGTTTAAAATCGGAATGGTTTCCAAACTGGTTGAAGATGAAGCCGATCTGATCAAAGCGGCCATTGCAGAAGTGCAGCGCCTGCAAAAGAATATCCAAAGAATCCCCCAAGGCCGAGTTCAGATTCCGGAAATCAAAGTGGGCGATGAGCCCAAGACGGGAAATCTAATGTTGAGCAAAGAGGCGGTGGCGATCACGATCCGAACGGTTCAAGCCGCGGCTGCCGCTGAAAAGCTGTCCGAGGCCCTTGAAATCGGGTATCGGGGATTCGGCGACATCGCCTGCACGGATGCGGCGCGGGAAGGGATAACGGCTTTCCTGGAGAAGAGGAAACCGGTGTATAAGAAATAATAGAAAGTAGCCAGAAGTCAGAAGTCAGCAGCCAGAATGAGGGAAAAGAGATTTGGAATGCGGCGACGCGTCGCCGCTTTAAAAGCGCGGACGCGTCCGCGCACTCCAAAAGGTGTCCATTCAGTTGAATCATCTTAAAAATGCGACAACTTAAAATCAGGACTTGACCAAAGATTTAGTAGTGCGGCAAAAGAAAAGATTGTAGAGGCACATGGCCCGGCAGCGATGCACGATAAAAAATAAGGGTTTGAGATTAAGATATTGGAGAAAGAATATGAATTCACCACGAAGACGTAAAGACACAAAGATTTTTATTTTGTTTTAACTTTGTGTCTTCGTGTCTTGGTGGTGAAATGATTTTAATCCTTTTCACCGAAGCGAGGGAACATGAAACGCGAAGAGATCCTTTTGGGAAACGGCGCCATTGCTCTGGGTATCCTGGAAGCGGGCTGCCAGGTCATGACCGCTTATCCGGGCACGCCCAGTTCGGAAATCCTGCCGGAAGTCGTTCGTTTTGTAAAAGAACAGGGGCTCGATACCTATGTGGAATGGTCCACCAATGAGAAAGTGGCCCTGGATACGGCTTATGCGGCGGCCGTGGCCGGGAAGCGCGCGACCTGTTGCATGAAACAAGTCGGCTTGAATGTGGCGGCCGATTCGCTGACAAGCGCGGCCTATATCGGCATGAAGGGCGGACTCTTAATCATTGCCTGCGACGATCCCGGTCCGCATTCTTCGCAGACCGAACAGGATACCCGTTTCATGGCCCGTCTGGCCAAAGTGCCGGTCTTTGATCCCTCTACCCCCGAGGAAGCCCGGGCCATGGCCGGAACGGCCATGGCGCTCTCCGAAGAATTTCAAGTGCCGGTGGTGCTCAGGCCGGCGATTCGGGTCTGCCATGCCAGACAGAACGTGACGATTCAGTCTATCCAAAATCATGATCAAAAAGCAATTTTTGAAAAAAATCCCATGCGCTGGGCGGCGACCCCCCGTTTTCGTCTGATTCTGCATACCGAGCTGAATCAGAAACTGAAAAAGATTGCTCAGCGATTTGAAACCCTCACTCAGTATAATTCTCATAATCTGGAACCGGGCCGGACCTATCCGTTGGGGATTATTGCGGCCGGCGTGCCTTTTGCGGTTATCCGCGATCTTCTGAGCGAAGCCAACCGTAAGGACATTCCAATATTGAAGATCGGGACGCCTTATCCTTTTCCGCAAGCATTGGCGGATGAGTTCATGAAAGTTTGTAAAAAAGTGCTGGTCATTGAAGAAACCGATACCTTGATCGAATATCTTCTCGGAGATCGGTCCAAAACAATGGGACGGCTTTCCGGTCATATTCCTTCGGAAGGCGAATTGGTTCCGCAAGTCATTTATAAACTGGTTAACAACGTTTTAAAAGAATTGACCTTACCTGTTCTGGGTCAAGCTGAGAATCCGGAAGTCGATGAATTGGTCAAAAATTTGAAACTGCCCATGCGCAGGCCCACGCTTTGCCCCGGATGTCCGCATCGGGCCTCTTTCTTTGCCATTCGCAAGGCCAGACCCAAGGCGATTTTTTCTTCCGATATCGGTTGTTATACTTTGGGGCTCAATCTGGGCGGTGTAGACACCTGCCTGGATATGGGCGCCTCCATTACCATGGCCTCGGGTTTTTATCATGCCTTTGCCCAGGACGGCGTCAAACAACCCATTGTCGCCACTTTGGGCGATTCGACTTTTTTTCATTCCGGGCCGGCCGGCTTATTGAACGCCGTTTATAACGGTTCCCGTTTCATCCTGGTGATTCTGGATAACCTGATCACGGCCATGACCGGCATGCAGCCGACTCCGGCCTTGGGCACACGGGCGGACGGAACTCAAGGCAAGACCATCAGCCTGGAAAGGGTGGTGCAGGGGTGTGGAGTCGATTTTCTGGAAGTGGTTGATCCCTACAACCTGGAAGAAATGAACCGGGTGCTTAAAAAAGCGGCCGATTATACGGAAGCGCCGGAGGGCGGAGTGGCCGTGATCATCGCGCGACATCCCTGCGTCATTGCCTATCGGGCCGAAGCCATTCCGCAAAAGAAAAAAGTCACAGTCACGGACGATTGTGTGGAATGCAAATTCTGCTTGGAGCGCTTTGAATGCCCGGCTCTGTTTCACGATCAGGGGCTCGGCCGCATCAATATCAACCGGGAGATCTGTGCCGATTGCGGGCTTTGTCTGCAGGTTTGCCCCAAAGGAGCCATTGTGGAGGTAAAAGCATCATGAAGACATTAAACATCGTACTTTGCGGTCTGGGCGGGCAGGGAATACTTTTTTTGTCCAAAGTATTGTCACAAGCGGCGCTGGATAAAGGGTATTCGATCTTGGGATCCGAGACTCATGGCATGGCTCAGCGCGGCGGTTCGGTTGTTTCCCACATCCGGGTCGGCGAAACCATGAGTTCTCTGGTCCGAACCGGATCGGCCGATCTGCTGCTGGCCCTCGAAGAAAATGAAGGCTACCGGAATTTATCTTTTCTGGCCATGGGTGCGGGCTTTTTCGTGAACACCGATTCAAACCCATTTCCCAGAGCAGAAGCCAAGCTTTTTTTGGATAAAAACAAGATCCAATATCGCTCCATCCCGGCCGGCAAACTGGCGCTTGAACTGGGAGCGCCGCTTTCATCCAATCTGGCTCTTTTAGGCCATTTTTCAAGATATAGCACCCAATTGGCGACTCAAGCGGAATTGCGGGCCACCATTGAAAGAATAAGCCCGGAAAGATTAAAAAAACCTAATCTTAAGATTTTTGATGCGGGTTTCGGATATGAGGGCTGATTGGCTCTGTTCCTAATGTTATTTAGTAAACGGCAATTATGAAGCATGATCATATAAGGGTCTGCCGAAATCGGTTGCCGCACACTGAAAATTATATAACATATTGAAATTAATAAATAACTTATTATAAATATTGGAAAACTTATTGTTAGACAAGCGAAATTAATTAGCCGACAATTTTGGTGGGTCATAAAATTTCCTGTTGACATAAAATTTTCCTAATGATATTAAGTAAATTATATATATTAAAAAGATTGATTATTTTTATCTTATAATAACAATGTGTTATATGTCCTAATAGCAATAATATTTTAATCATATTATGTTCTTTTGGTCTATTCACAATGGTCAATAAAGCATCAAAAGAAAGCACCAAAGATCGTATCATTGAATCGGCTAAAAAGCTGTTCGCCGATCAGGGCTATCAGAAAACGACCATTGTCGATATATCCAAACAAGCCGGATTGTCCGAAGCCGCCCTTTACGAATATTTTCAAGGCAAAGAAGATCTGCTCCTGGCCATCCCGCATCTGTGGGTTTCCGCGTTGCTGCAAGACCTGGAAGAGCAGCTGTTCGGCATCCAGGGCTCGGCCAATAAACTGCGTAAATTTCTCTGGTGGAACCTGCGCCGGATCGAGCAGTCCCCCCTGGACGCCAAGATCGTTTATCTGTTTCTGAAAACCAATGCCAATTTCATGAAAACCGAAGTGTATGACAACGTCAAAAAGCTTTATGCTACTCTGATAGAAATTTTTGAAGAGGGCCGCGCCGGCGGTGAAATGCGCGCGGACCTCAACGCCTACGCAGCCCGGGATATATTCGTCGGAACCATGGACCACGTCGTCATCCGCTGGCTGCTCAAAGATCAATCTTATTCTCTTTTCGATAATCTGGATGAAATTTTCAATACCATGTTGAAGGCCTTCCTTCAAAATGATTCGGCCGGTTTATCGAAACCAATGCCTTCTGAAAATCTCATAAAGCAGAAGACCGATCATCCGGACTGTGAACCGGCTCAGGACGGTTCAGCCGGCGTTTCCCAGAGCGGTTAAAAAGCTTTTTTTTGCAACCGCTCTTCAAGTATTCATTTTTTTACCGAATTCGTAAAGGAGGGGTTATCAATGGCAAAGTTACTTTTTAAATGGGATTACTCATCGTATCCGGGGGCGAAGAAATACCCCCATTTGTTCAAACCCTATCAGTTGCGCGACCTGACAATCCCCAACCGGATTGTGTACGCGGCCACCGAAGATAATTTCAATCATCACGACGGGACGGTCGCGGACGCGGATGTCGCCTACATGCAAAGCAGAGCCAGAGGCGTGGTCGGAGGTATCTGCTTTATGCAAGGGGTCTACATGGATGAAGCCCGCATGGGCCAGGGCTATGTGGGTCAGGCCGCCTGCTGGCACGACAAATTCATTCCCGGCCTAAAAAGGCTGGCCGACGCGATTCATGCCGAAAAAGCGATCGCCGGTTTCCAGTTGATGGATTGCGGCCGCGTAGGCGCGGTGGATGTCGATCATGGGCACGGCCCCTCAACGGTTCCCCAACGCCTGCAAAGATTCAGACCCATGCTTGAAATGAGCAAGCAAGAGATCAAGGAAATGATCAAGCAGCAT
>RPPU01000129.1 GCA_003819975.1 Desulfobacteraceae bacterium | reverse complement strand
GTTCAGGTCGGTTTCCTTGAGATAGGCCCTCTTTCATATATTGCCGGTAAGGGCGCTGTGAGGGTCAAACACTGTGAGGGTCAAATCTTGAAACTTGAAACACTGTGAGGGTCAAATCTTGAAACTTGACAAAAAAATAATGGAGCAGTTTGGAAAATCTTCAAATTCGTCAAGCTTAAGGATTTGATCCCATTTTTCCTGACAGTCTCCCGCCGGTTTGCATCAACCGCGTTGGTTACGGTTTTGGCGGGGCGTCGTCGGTCGCAGGCGCGGGTTGACTCATTTCTTCGCGGTAAATTTTGGAAAAAGCCAGAACGCTGGTGATGACCAGGGGGCCGATCAAACCGCCCAAAACGCCGTAGACTTGCAGGCCGCCCAAGATGCCGAAGAAAAGAAGAAAAACGGGCAAATGGGCCTTTTCCCCGATGATGATGGGTTTGAGAAAATTGTCCGCCAGGCTCACCACTCACGCCCCCCAGACGAGCAGAAAAACGCCTTTCCAGAGGGAACCTGTGGCGAAGAAATAAATGCTTGCCGGCAACCAGGCCACCGCCGCCCCCACAAAGGGAATGAACGCAAGAAAAGCTGTGCAGAAACCCAGCAAAATGGAAAACGGGATACCCACCACCGCGAAACCAATACCCGCCAAAATACCTTGAGTGACGGCGGTGATAAAAGATCCCCGCACCACTGCCGTGAGAGTTTGATCGAGGCGATCCAAGATATGTTCCTTGTGAATGGATTCCATGGGCACCAGGTCCATCACGCGGCGCACGATCCGTTCGCCGTCGCGAAACAAAAAGAAGAGGGCAAATCCCATGACAAAAAGATTAAGCATCATAAAGGCGGCGTTTTTGACCAGCCACGTGCCCAAAGTCGAGAGGTTATTGCTCAATTGTTCCACGGTATTGAGGAAGACATCCCTGGAATCGATCTGCCAGGAGGAAAGGAACGATTGGACAACGGCTTCCACTTTATGGATTGCGGAAAACGCCCTGCTTGGCGATACGGGGGCGCTGTCGGTTTGAACGCTCATGACCCATTCTTGAACAACGGGATAAGCCACTGCCGCCTGTCTGGTGACCAACCACAGGAAAAAGAGGGCGGGAACGATGACAATAAACAGGATCAGTCCCGTGCTCACGCCCGCCGCCATATTTTCGCGTTTCCCTGATTTTCGGCGGATATACCGGTGCACGGGATGAAAAATCATGACCAGGGTGATGGCGGACAAGAGCGGTCCCACAAAGGCCGCCAATATGCGCAGCAACTGGTAGATGAGAAAGAGAAAAGCACCGAAGAAGAAAGCTTTAAAAAGATTTTCACGACTAAAGGGCAATTGATTCATGGAAAGTTGCTCCGTGGGGGTTGATTAATTTGCAATTCAATTTATGGGGATTGATATGGGAACAACTATCCCCACTTTTACTGCAACCGGTGTGTAAATATCTACTGCTTGTTCCGGCGCATAAATCGATACTACCAATGAATAACGGCATTTCCGATCCCAACGATTCAAATGATTTCTCTCCCGCCACCAGCCGACAGCCGGATAAACAGCGATCAAATTAGATCTGGATAATTCAACTGCAGGTCCTTGCCAAGTATCCGAATGAATAGAGCCGACGTTTCTATTCTGGCTTCCAATCAACCATTTCTTTCCGATACCTTCTGTATCAGGAGCTTCTTCATCGTCCCGTGCTTGCTTATTAACACGTCGTATAAATTCGCTTTCCGATTCACCTGGGCCGTTTACCTTAAAACGAAGCGCATGTGACGCATACCTATAACGATTTTTCCAGCCGATTTCGCCTGGGCCGGGTTCAACAAAATAAGAAAGTGTAACCCGCATACTCACCTGCGTTTCACCCAGTTCCAATAAAACATCCTGCGGCCAAGGGAGATTATAAAGATGCATATCCCATGTGACATACCGAGCTTCAATCTTATTAAAGGGTTGTAACATTGTCTGTGAAATCAAGGTCAGAGAATTGGATAAACAATAAAGCGCTTTTTCCAGGTTGGGTTTGCCGTAACCGCAAATACGTAAAAGATTCGCTCGAGAACCCTTTGTATCTCCCTGTAGAAATTGCTCCCGCATAGTGTCGGTCCAATCGGCGGAATGCACGATCAAGGCTCTAAGGGTTTCGGGCCATGCTTCCGGATATTGGGCTTGAATTTGAGCCGCCATGCGGGCAGCTTGCGCACAGGCTGCACTGGTCGCATTGAAGGGCGCAAATTGGGCGACTTGAGGGTCATGGGATAAAGAAAGCAACTGCAGATCATCGATATTTGAAATAGAATTATTGGGGCCTCGCGCAACATTTCCGCCTTCAAACACTACTTCCGGTTTGATAGGCCACTTGCGCGGCCAGGTTGCCGAAGTGGTACTGTAAGGGGAAAGACCTCCGACCGGAGCAACAGCTTCCCAGGAACGAAGCGTTTGGTCGGTTATAAGGGTTTTTTCCGTAAAAGCTCCAACAGTAAGGGCATTCCAGGCTTGGCCCGGATCGTGAATTTCATTTGTAAGATTATCATGGGGGTAATTCAGCCAACTCTTTGAATCCTCGATATTTCCGGCGCTGACCACAATAAATCGATGGTTACCATCATGATAACCGGATGCCAATGCATCAACTGCGCCCGACCAAGAAGAAGGCCGCCCCCGATCCCTGTTATCGGTTGCCGTGACGGATAGGCAAACAATCCGTTTGCGTTCAGGTCCTTGGATTTCAGCACGGCTTATTCCTTGAGCCGTGACATCTCCCCATAATTTCGGCAGATTCATTTCGGGCGGCGGCGGTAAAATTTTAGCCGATTCCAATCGATGCTGAACATGTATCGTTCCTGTTTCATTAAGCAAATCCAAGAGATCGCCATATATAGCTGTTCCTGCCATTAATGTGCCATGACCGCCCTTTTCATGATCATGGGCTCCCCATTCGGGACGCACGGTATGGAGGTCCGCTTCATCTATCACTGACTGCAAAAGCAAGTGCCCGCGATTCACGCCCGTATCAAGAATACAGATGAATACATCGGAATCTTTATCATAACGGCACCTTTTTAAAAGGTTTTGCGCCATTTCCACCTGCTCGCGGTTTTCCAATTGAAGATAAAAAGAGGCAACCTTCTTCGCCAAGCGTAATTCAGCAATGTCGTCGGAAAATTCGATCAGTTGTTCCAATTGATTTCGGTTGGCTTGAATGAGTTTTACGGATCTTTCAGGAAATCGCAAGGAACCCTCAGCCGATTTGATATTCAGGTTTTTCAGTAAAGCCTCAAAACCGGAAACAATGCGATCCAAGTCGCTACTTAGCCAGACCTCGACCCATTCCGCATTTTTACCGGGAATTAAAGCGCGTTCATCCGAACACCAAAAAGACTCCAGAACAGCAAGATGAATATCGGAAATGCTGTCGATCAAATCCTTGTTTTTGGGTTTATGCGATTTGGTCTCTTGCTTCGAATAGGCGTTAATTTTTCGCAGAAAATGTCCGCGTTTTTCATGAGGCACAAAAACAGTTGCAAAAGTGGTTGTTAAGCCGTTCTGATTTTCATGGTGAACATTAAGAAGACGAATGCCTGAGCCCCTTGATTCCAAACTCTTGACTACCAAGTCAAAATTCGGCTCACCGGCAAATTCAATATAAGCCCCCAGATGATCCACCTGAACAACAGCTTTTCTTTGCTTTTCAAATTCAGCCCAGGCTTTTTCAAAACATCTTTGTAAGTGTTGGGCATGTTGGATGCGGTCTCTGTCTCGAATTCGAGGAGCGGAGCTACCCTGTCTTGGATTCGTGAAAGGTTGAGTATGGTTGGGACCGGGGAGAAAAATATGTTTATAACGTTCACCAGCCATAAGCCCTTAATCCTTTCGTCCGGCTTGCGCCTTTTGCCGTTCTTTAAGCATTTGCCTTAGTAAGGAAGTATCTACTTTCTCTTTTTCCTCAAGAATGGCCTGCTTGACCGCATCCCGGCAAGCCCTGTCAATTTCAGCCTGACTTAACCCTTCACTTTCCGTCAGCACGGTTTGCCAGGGAATTGCCGGAGACAGAAAGGGCCCGATCACATTCTGCATTAAAAGCTTACGTTCTTCGGATTCCGGTTGCTCAAAATACAATACGTCATCGAAGCGCCGAAATAGCGCCCGGTCCAAAAGCTTTGGGCTGTTGGTAGCCGCCACAATCACACTGTCGGAACTATCTTGCTCGATGAATTGCAGAAATGTGTTCAGCACGCGGCGCATTTCTCCAACATCGTTTTCAAGCGAACGTTCTCCCCCGATTGCATCGAATTCATCAAAGAGATACACCCCGAGTTCCCGTTGGATTAGATCAAAGATCTGACGCAGTTTAGCGCTGGTTTCCCCCATAAACTTGGTCACCAACCGGTCAACCTGAATGGTGAACAACGGCAAACGCAATTCATGAGCCAAAACCCGGGCAGTCATTGTCTTTCCGGTTCCCGGGGGGCCGATTAACATTATTTTACGGCGATGACTTAGGCCATGCGTTTTAAGTCTATGCTGTTGTCGGTATTCGTGCATGATGCGCTCGATCCGATTCATCAAATCATGGGGCAATACCAAGGCCGCTTTGGGTGTTTCCGGATTTTCCGAGAGCACCAGTCCCCGCATGTCCTGTGGAAACTTGATTAACACGCCCCCTTTTTGCCGTCGAGCTTTATCGACAATATCCCGAATGTCATGCGCCAGCGCACCATGACCTTGCTGAGCTTCATGAGCGGCAACTTGAAGAGCGATTGAAAAAAATCGTTCCTGATCTTCGGCGCTATAAGACCGAATCAAAGCCTTGATTTGTTCAGCTGTAGCCATGGTGATGCCTCATAAAAAAGGATTATGGTATATTATTAGCATTAATTTTTGTTAATATCAATTAATTACACAAATCAACAGACGGGTATTAAAGCTTTTACCGGGTGGAAAATATCACAGATTAAGGCGGCAATCAAATTTATCCGAACCGGGTATCAATTGCTGATCAGCCCGGCTTCCAGTTCATTCCGATTTCTGATATATCTCTTTAATGCGAAAAACCCTTCTCATCCTATGTATCTCGTTCGTCTTTTGCCTTTACCCGGTTTTCACGGCCCGACCCCAGCCGTCCGCGCGTTCCGGGGAGCTTGATCGTTTGGAACAAAACCTGGGGCCGAACCTGGATCGTCTGCTAAAAACCAAGCTGTATCAAAATGTGCGGGTAGGCCTGGCTGTAGCCGACCTGGCGAGCAAGCGCATTGTTTATCAACACCGGGCCGATGTCCCCCTGATGACTGCTTCAGCCCTGAAAATCATTCCGGCCGGAGCCGCCCTGGCCCAGTGGGGCCCGGATTATTGCTGGAGCACACCGGTTTACACAGACGGTTTTCTAAAAGACCGTACTCTGCACGGCAACCTTTATCTGGTCGGTCGCGGCGATCCCTCTTTGCAAATCTCCGACTTGCAAAAAGCCGCCGTTGATCTCAAAGCTCTCGGCATCGACCGCATCAACGGCGACCTGATTTATGACATCTCTTTTTTCGACGAAGAGCCCAACCGCTTTGCGCCCAATGCGCGCGATCTCTATGCTCCGCCTTGCGCCTTGTCCGTGAATGCCAATGCCCTGGCAATCGTGATCGATGAAGATCTTCCGCAGCCGAAACTGGATCTGTTTCCGCAAACCGCCTATGCCCGGCTCGAATACCAAGTGCGTCTGAAAAAATCCGTGGAACCCGGCCGGCCCCTCATGACCTATGCGGAGCTCCCCTGGGGCGACCAATTTACGGTCAAAGGGACTATTACCGATTGGGATAAAAAATATCATTACCTCCGCCTGGGCGTTTCCCGTCCCGGGCTCTTCAGCGCCGTTCTCTTCAAGGAAGCCCTGACCGACGCTCATATTGAATGCCGCGGCCAAATCCGCCAAGGCTTGTTGCCCGGCCGGGCCCGCGAGCTGGTCCGCCTGACCTCCGCGCCCCTGAAGGACTCGGTCAAAACCATGAACCGGGAAAGCAGTAATTTGATCGCCGAAATGCTTAACAAAAACCTGGGCGCCGAGCTTGTCTCCGTGCCCGGCACGCGCGCCAAGGGTCTTGCCGTGATCAAATCCTTTTGTACGGAGAAAATCCATATCCCGGCCGTGGAATTGTTCCTGGAAGACGCCTGCGGCCTTGCGCCCCAAAACCGCCTTTCCGCCCTGAATTTTGTCAAAACCCTGAATTACTTTTACAATACCCCGGAAATCAAAGAATCTCTTTTAGCGAGCCTGAAAGAACAAATCCGCCCTTTGCGCAACCGGGCCTCCGCTGTTCGCGTACTTTCCAAATCCGGCACCTTATCCGCCACCGGCGTCAACACCGAAGTCGGTTATCTGATCGACGAGCAGACCGGCCGGGTCTTCTCCTTTGCCGTTCTGGCCAACCGCACCCGGCCCGGCTCCATGACTTATTCCGGAACCCTGACCGAGCCGATTCTTTCCGCGATCCTGGAGGTTTTTGAAGACGATTAATATCTTTTCGGTCAAAAAAATCAAGATTTCTTCACCACTAAGTCACGAAGCCAAAGAAAAAGATTTTAACCACAGACAACAAAAGCAGATGAGAAAAGACATTTTTGTTCCGCCGACCCGGCGGAACAAAAGGTGTCCTCAAGGCAGGTGATTTTCGTTTCCGATAGATAAGGAATCCCAAAAACCTTTGCGCGACTTTAATCAGGCTGAACTTGAATTTTCCGGTGAAAACAGGGAAACCCATCCGATCGCGTTTGATGGGGTTTATTCGGTCGGGTCGACCGGATAAAAAATCTGTGGCTATCAATGGCCATCTGTGGTAAACATGTTTTCAAATTCCCTTTACAATACCCTTTTATTAAAAAGGAGCGACCATGGGTTCCCCGAAACAACAAGCCCTGGACCGAAAGATCATGCACCTGCTTTCCGGGACCTCTTTGCAGGCGGCCCAGTGGCTGATGCAGGATAAGGAAATTCAACATCTCCAGGATTACGCCAATACGGTTTCCATCAAACGCCTGCATTACAACGACCACGGCCAGGTCCATATGCGCAAGGTGGCCCTGAATGCATTGCTGCTGGCTGAACTGCTCCATCAGGCCGATATTGTCTTCAACCTGGAAGCCGAAAACATGGGCACCTATGCCGAGAGCCAAACCGCCATTTTAACCGCTTCTTTTTTGCACGATGTCGGCATGGCGATCGGCCGCGAAAATCACGAACATACCGGCGTGCTCATGGCCTTGCCCATCATCGAAAGACTCCTGAACACCCTCTATGAGACCGACCTTGAAAAGAAAGTCATTATGCGCGCGCTCATCATGGAATGCATGGTCGGGCACATGGGCACCCAGAAAATTTATTCCATTGAAGCCGGCGTCATTCTGATCGCCGACGGCTGCGACATGGAGCAGGGCCGGGCCCGGATTCCGCTCATGCTCGAAACCGAATCCAAAGTCGGCGACATTCATAAATATTCTTCTTCGGCAGTTCAGAGCGTCGAGATTGAAAAAGGAGGCAAAAAGCCGACCAGAATCACGGTCAACATGACCGAATCGGTCGGTTTTTTCCAGGTCGAAGAGGTCCTTTTCAAAAAGATCAATTCGAGCCCGATTCGTGCCTATATTGAATTATATGCCGGGGTGATCGGCCAGAAAATGAAATGTTACTTATAGGTTTTATTAATCGAAAAGGCGTGATCAAAAAAACCTGAATTCCGGCAAAGCATTTAGGTGAAATCCGGCTTCTTGGGCTTTTGTAAGGGGTAAATTCGGATGAGTACAAATTGTTGTTCATTTAGTTAAGAAGTTGTAAATTTATGACATGGCAAAGGAGATCGACCAATGAAAAAAAGTGCTGTTATGATTTGTCTGGGATTGCTTCTGGTTTGTTTGTTTTTTTACGGTTGCGGCGGCAGCAGAACCTCCGAAGCCAAAGCCATCATGGAAAAACAAGTCTCGCTCATGGAAAACTTCATCACGGCCATGGATAACGCAGGCGATGCCAAAACCGTAGCCGCGGCTTTTACGGATTTCGGCGTTGGCATGAAAGAATTGACCCCGAAAATGTTGGAACTTTCCAAAAAATATCCCGGCCTGTACAAGGAATCGCCGGAAGATCTCAAACCTTTGGTCAAAAAGATCGAAGAGCTCAGCCCCAAGATGGGCGCCGCCATGATGAAAGCCATGCAGTACGGCAACGATCCTGCCGTGCAGGAGGCTCTGAAGAATTTTACAAGCACTATGGCTCAACAGCCGAAATAAGCAAAGCAAAAGTTCAAGGTTCACGGTTGAAAGATCAGCACCCAGGATGTAATTTCAAGAGGCTTTGCAATTACATCCTTCGCGAAGAGATTCACCGCAAAGGGCGCAAAGAGTCGCAGAGGTTAAATCACAATGATATTTTTTTAATGCAGCTCTTAATTTTATTCTTTTTCCCCTTTGCGTTCCTTCGCGTCCTCGGCGGTGAATCTTTTTGAACCATAGATCCCGGAACCGGTACTGAACTACAGGGGCCCTAAACCCTAAATCCTCGCCCCTAAAGGAAGCCCTATGTCTCGAAAATTTCTCGTTTTTACGATTTTTTTGCTGATTCTGTCGCCTCTTGGCGGCCTCCTTTCAGCCGCGGGCAAAGGCCCTGTTAAGCCGCCGGCCAAACCTGCTCCGGCTCCTATCATAACGCCTTTGCCGCCGGCTCCCAAAAAAACCGCCCTGCCCGACCTGGTTGTGTCCCAGATCAGGCTCCAAAACAACAACATGATCATCGAAATAAGAAATGCCGGTCCCGGCGCCATACCCGATTCTTCCTTTAGCGCAAGCAGTGTACGCATCGAATTCGATTCAAAAGTCGAAGAATTCTTTTTAGGCCTACCGAATAAAGGCAACCCGGCCCTGGATCCGGCTCGTCGCCTGAAAAACCCGGGTGGCTCCGTCAGCTTTGACACCGGCCTTGTTCTGGATAAACCGACCGAAGTGATTGTCACAGTCGATGCCAATCAAAAAATCGCCGAAACCGATGAAGGCCGCACCAATACCAAAACTGCCTCCTTGAGCCCGCGCACGGTTTCACAAGCATTACCCAAACTGCAACCCAAACCGCCTGGGCCGAATCAACCGGCGCCTGAAGTCAAAGCATTGCCGGCTCAAATCCCGAAAAGCCCGGCCCCGAATGTTCCTCTTTTAACGCCCGATCCCGACTTCGGCGCCCCTTTTACGGTTGAATCCGTTAATATTATGGATATCCCGACAGGCAGTTTGATTCCGCCTGAAAAACTCGACCGGACTTTTCGCATCCGGCTCCGCCTCAAGAGCACCGGCACGGTTCCCAACCGCG
>RPPU01000128.1 GCA_003819975.1 Desulfobacteraceae bacterium | reverse complement strand
GAGGTCTTCGTGTTTTTTTTCAATGGTGCCGTAGACCAGGTCGTTAAAAACGACTGCGCCGCGATCGCGCGGTATTTTCAGGCGGATGACATGGGGCAAACCGGCGGCTTCTTTGGCCGCGATCTCGGCAGGCGTTAAGCGGCTGCAGGCGCCGTCATAGAGGACCGAAGTTTTGCCCTTCATGGCTTGTTCGCGTTGTTTTTCCAATTCTTCAGGTGTGCAAAAGCATTTATAGGCATGGCCCTGTTCCAGGAGCTTGCGGGCGGCCGCGATATGCTCCTGGATATATTGGGATTGATAATAGGGGCCGACATCCCAGGTGATACCCAGCCAGTTCAGGCCGTCGAGAATGCCTTGGATCAGGTCGGCGCTGGAGCGCTCGGTATCGGTATCTTCGATGCGCAAAACCATTTTGCCGCCGGTTTTTTGGGCAAAGAGCCAGTTGAAAATCGCGGTACGGGCGCCGCCGATATGGAGATAGCCGGTGGGGCTGGGTGGAAAGCGGACAATGACTTCGGGTTGGGTCATATTCATTCTTCCTTTTCAGTTTGGTATAGCGTCAAACTTGATGTTTTTTTAATCCTGAAAGCAAGGATTAAAAAAACATGAATTCCGGCTGCCGCCGGAATGATAAATATAGGATTTGTTTATCTTTAACTCTTTATTCTGTCAAGGAAATCATGGCTGAACTTGAACCGTTAATAAACGCCAATAAACGCAAATGGTTTATCCCAGATTATGCATTAGAGTTTATTAACCAGTTTCGCCCGAATAGGATTCGTTTTCACAACCGTAACTAAGCTGACCTTTCCTTTAAAGGCAGGCGCCGCGATATTAAAGTTTGTAAAACGATGATTCAATGAATTTAGATATTTACCCGGAAAGGCATTGCGCCTGCCGATCACACGAGACAGCTTTTAGCTGTCTGGTCTTACGATAACGCCCAGAGTACGGATGAGTGCAAGATGGTATTTTTACGCCATCTTTTACGGTTGTGAAAACGAATCCTATTCGGGCTTAGCAATTGAAAATTGTCTAATGCATTTTTTTAGGTTTATTCAAAGACCCATTAAACCGCTCTTTTAGGCCGATAACGGAAACCCCTGACCGAACAATCGGTCAGGGGTCAGGGGAAGAGGTTAATAAGAGGATGGATTATTGCCACCTCAAAGATCTGAAGTGGTAATCTTATATATCGGGAAATGAGATCGGATTCTTTAAGCCATTCACATTTTTTATATAAACTCTTTTCATATTTAAACTGATTTTAACTAAAAGAACATGCTCGAGATGTAACAATCTTCGTTGTTTTAGTCAAGTTGGGCTATATTTAAGAAATTTAAGTTAGGTCATTATGGAAAATTATTTTATTCCTTTTAAAAGCAAATGTCGCTGGCTGCGTAGCGCCAGAGAGTGTTTGTCGAGCGCCCGGGAAACGGCCAGGATACCGTCGAGATGATCGTATTCATGTTGCAGCAGCTCGGAGAGGTCACCTTCCAAAGACCATTCCCGTTCGCGCCATTGCATATCCCGAAAAGTCAGGCGGCAACTTTGATGTCTTTTGACTTTGACCAGCAAATCGGGAAAACAGAGGCAATCGTCCCACACGGTCATTTTTTCTTTGCTTTTGCGATCCAGAACCGGATTGATAATCACGCTTGAATATTCGACATGAAAGTAGATCAGGCGTTTCATGACGCCGATCTGCGGGGCGGCAATGGCGCGGCCGGCGCCGGTGCGGTTGCGAAAATCCATGAGCGTGTCGTGCAGGTCGACGATCACCGGTTTGAGCTGTTCCAGTTCGCTTTTGCGGATCGGTTTACTGATTTTATAAAGCTGCGGATTGCCTAGTAATAATACTTCACGTATGGTCATGAGTGGTAACCTCCAGAAATAAAGATTGTCTCCAAATTATCGTAAAAAAAAGAATATCTCGCGCAGAGGACGTAATTTTTAAAGGCATAAAATTACTCTAGTGACGCAAAGACGCAGAGAAAATCATTTATTAATAAAAAAATTCGACCGACTCTGCATGAAACCTTCCTGATTCCTTCCCGGGTTCAAAGTTCAAGGCTTATTGTTCACGGTTTGAAAATAAATCCCATCGAGCCCACGTTCCCCATATCCCTCTGTTTTATCCTTCATCATTTAATCTTTATTCTAATCTTCTCTGCGTCTTTGCGTCTCTGCGCAAAAATGTTCCATTCCATTTTTTTTCATACATTCACTTTGATCGTCCGGCTGATGGCCGCGACCCGGTTCATGATCTCTTCGGCATCCAGGGTTTGAAATTTTCTATTTTTCAAAAGATACCGTCCATTGACCAGTACATCGCGGACATCGCCGCCTTGGGCGGCGTACACCAAGGCCGAATAGGGATTATAGAGCGGCGTCAGATGGGGTTTGCGCAGGTCAACGGTAATCAGGTCGGCCTTTTTGCCCTTTTCAAGGGTCCCGATCTGTTGCTCAAGGCCGAGGACTTTGGCGCCCCAAACGGTCGCCATGTTCAACACGGTTTCGGCGTTCATACTGACCGGGTCCAGGCTGAAAACTTTATGCAGCTTGGCAGCCGTATCCATTTCGCGAAGCAGGTCCAGATTGTTATTGGAGGCGCAGCCATCCGTGCCGAGCCCCATTGTTAATCCTTGTTTGAGCATGGCCGGAACCGGCGCCACGCCTGAGGATAACTTCATATTGCTCTCCGGCACATGCACGATTTTGGTTTGCTTCTCAGCCAGGAGTTTTATTTCTCCCGGTTCCAGGTGGACAGCATGAGCGGCGATCAGGGGGTGGTCCAGAAAACCCAATCCGGCGAGATAATAAGCCGGCCGTTTGCCGGTCCGCTTGACGATTTCTTGAACTTCTTCAGAAGTTTCCGAGAGATGGATCTGTAACGGCGCCGAAAACCGTTTGGAGATCTCCAAAACTCCTTGCAGGGTTTTGGCTGAACAGGTCAGAGGGCTATGGCAGAAGAGACCGGGTGTGATCCGGTCCGAGAAACCGGTCCATTTCTCAAAAAAGGTCTGACCGATTTTCAGGTTCCGGGTCGGATCGGGCGCGCCCGGGGCCGGAAAATCAATGACTCCTTGCCCGATCAGGCCGCGCAAGCCGGCCTCGTGAACGGCGCGAACCACGGCATCTTGGAAAAAATATCCGTCAGCCAGCGCGGTTGTCCCCGAAGCAATCATCTCCAGGCAACCCAGCAGCGTGCCCCAGTAAACCGTATCTTCGTTCAAGTAGCGGGCTTCGGCCGGAAAGATTTTATTGAAAAGCCATTCCTTTAAGGGCAGGTCATCGGCCAGACCGCGAAAAAGGGTCATGGCGGTATGACAGTGCGTATTAATAAGCCCCGGCATAATGATGGTGTTGCGGGCATCCAGTGTCTCGGCCGCGGGTAGATAGGGATTTTTTTCTCCCGGGGCCAGGATCTCCAGAATACGGTCTTGGTGGATCAGGAGACGCGCGTCCTGAAGCGGTTCGGCGCCGGGTTGCATGGTGAGCAGCAAACCGCCTTGGATCGAAAGGTCGGGCTTCTCTTTTCTTTTTATTTCCATCAAGGGTTGATTATCAGGCATGTAGTTCCTTATATTATGGGGAGATCAAGCGAGACGTGAAACGTGAAAGGTTAAACGGCAAACGCGAGAACGTGAGAACGTGAGAACGTATGAATGTGAGAACGTGTGAATGTGAGAACGTATGAATGTATGAACGTATGAACGTGTGAACGAGAGAAAGTATTTTACGTTCACACGTTCTCGCTTTCACACGTGGTTACGTTCTCATTCTCCGTTGTCCCCTTTTCTTACACCCTCGACCCCTTGGACCCTTGACCCCTTGAACCCTGTCTTTTTACCTTCACACTTTCTCACTTTCTCACGTTTGCCGTTTGCCGTTTCCCTTTTCACGGCTTTTCAGCAACCCGCTAAACTCGTAATCGGATAACTCCAAAACTCAAGAGATTAAACTTGAACCGTGAACTTCGTAACTTTAAACCCATTGAATCCTTTTCAACTATATGATAAAGCTTCCTTTATCCGGTGGCAGACCACCCGGACGCGGTCCTGGGATCGCGAAAAAAACTGCGGCGGTCGATCGATTTTTCAGCTCGGCAACCCGCCTGAGGATATCTCAAAAATGTCATTTTAAGAAGAAGTTTGAACTCATTCGCGACTTTTTAACGGCCGCGCGATTTGATTTTTTTGAGATAGCCTTTAAACAAAACAAGGAGTATTTTATGCAAGATTTGTCCAATGTGTCAACCCTGCAAAATAAGAAAGAACCTTATAACTTGGGTGTTTTTCGCTATTTCGACCTGATCATGGCGGCATTCGTGGCCGTGTTGATCGTCAGCAACATCGCTTCTTCGGCTAAAATTGTGGATTGGGGATTCGATTTATTCGGCGTGCGCATGGCGTTTGACGCGGGTACGCTTTTGTTCCCGGTCAGTTATGTTTTCGGCGATATCCTGACCGAAGTGTACGGTTATCGACGTTCGCGCCGGGTGATCTGGACCGGCTTTTTTTGCCTGGCGTTGACAGCGGGCGTATTTTGGCTGGTGCGGATTTTGCCGGGAGAGGCGGGTTGGGAAGGATATGCCGGACAAAAAGCTTATGAAGCCATTCTGGGCGGCATGAGCAGCGGCGGCATTGTATTGGCAAGCCTCCTGGGTTTCTGGTTGGGCGAATTTTCCAATTCCTTTACTCTGGCTAAGATGAAGATTTTGACCCGGGGAAAATGGTTATGGACCCGCACCATCGGCAGCACGCTGATCGGCGAATGGATCGACACAATCGCCTTTGTGACCGTGGCGTGCCTTTTTAGGGTTTTTCCTTGGGAGTTGTTCGTCACTCTGGTGTTGACCAACTACTTGTTCAAATGCGGCATCGAAGCGCTGATGACGCCGGTGACCTACCGGGTGGTGCGCGCGCTCAAGCAAAGGGAACAGCAAGATTTTTACGATGTCGGCACGAATTTTAATCCGTTTACATTGATTCAAGATTAAAGATTTAAGATTCGATCAATCGTGAACCGTGAACCGTGAACTTTGAACCGTGAACCAGTCGTTTTCTTTTAAAATGGCGCAGATCATGAAACTCGACGCTAAACCATCTTTAGCCCCCGATGCGGACGAAACCCTGGATGTGTTTCTCGACGGCCGTTTAAAGATCGTCCAACCCAGGAACGGCTACCGGTTTTCAATCGATGCGGTCTTGTTGGCGGAGTTTGTTACGGTCAGACCGAAGGATACCCTGATCGATTTGGGGACCGGGTGCGGTATTATTCCCCTCCTGTTGCTTATAAAAAATTCAATCCAGCAAGCCATGGGCCTGGAGATCCAGCCGGCTCTGGCCCGGCTGGCCGGCCGGAATGCGGTTCTGAACGGTTTTGAAGAGAAAATGCAGGTGATCATCGGCGATTTGAAACAACCGCCCTTTGGACCCGGTTCGGCTGATTGGGTGGTCTGCAATCCGCCTTATCGTCGTAAAGAGAGCGGCCGGATCAATCCGGATCCCCAAAAAGCCATTGCCCGCCATGAAATCAGGACTTCGCTGAATGATATCCTTGCAACCGGCAGCCGTTTATTGCGGACCAAAGGCCGGATGGCTATGGTTTATCCGGCAATACGTTTGGCCGATATTCTGGCACGCATGCGGGCTTATCGATTGGAGCCGAAACGGCTGCAACTGGTTTATCCTGATCTAAAGACAGGCGCCGAACTGGTTTTGATTGAAGCGGTTTTAAACGGCCGCAGCGGATTGCAAATTCTGCCGCCGCTTCTGGGGCAGGGGGATTTTTCCATCGGCACATGAGTGCCTTTATGTTTTTTCGATCCTGTGATGTTTTTTGATCCGGAAAAGCATCGGATCAAAAAACATAAATTAAGGGAATAGAACGCCGGAATGAGACAATGTTGCGGTTGGTGACAGAAATATTCAGGACATGGAATTTCACGGGCAAGTTAATGATCATCCAAGAGCATGGCAAGCTACGGTATCGAAATATCAAGCTTTAGTATACGGAGGGTTTATTCCCTTGCCAATCTGAATTCGATTTTTTTAATGGCGGGGCGGCCCAGTTTTTCATTCAGCCGGGCCTGGATATCCTTCTCAAGATAACCCAATTCCTGCAGCCAAATGGACGCGTAAACCTTGACCCGCAAGCGGCCGTTTTTGATCCACAAAGGTTTGGCGTTCGCGGCAATGGCCGAACCGACCACCTCTTCCCAAACCTGAAAAATCAGGGCATCCTCCGGACAAAAGGCCAGGTTGGGATCTTTGAAAAGACCGGCCAAGACCTCTTTGAGGGGTGTCAGGGATTCTTTTTTAGGGTTCATAGGCTCGCGCGTTCCAAATATTGTCCTTGGGTAGGGTTTAATCCCGCGAAACGCGTGACTGCCCCTATGGCTTTCTTCTTGACCTTCAAGCTATAATCTCCTATCCTATCAAAAATTAACTATAAATTGGAAGAGGTAAAAACTATGGCATGGGATTGGGACAAGCTCCAACAACAGAAAAAAGTGAAAAGCATGACAACGCCGCCGCCGGTGAATGAGATGTTCGACAAATTCAAAAATTTTAAAGGCGGTGTGCCGGGCATCTGGCTCATTATTTTTTTCATTATCGCCCTGATATTGACTGTTTCTGCGTTCTACACCGTGGATGTCAATGAAAAGGGGGTCATCCAGCGTTTCGGCAAACATGTCAGGACCACTGGTCCGGGTTTACACATGAAATGGCCCATGCCTATTGAAAAAGTCACCAAGGTCAAGGTGGATTTTGTCTATAAAGAGGAGTTCGGCCTCAGGACCGTACAGGCCGATGTGCGCACCCAATATGCCGAAGAGCGTATTTATCTCGATGAATCCCTAATGTTGACCGGCGATCTGAATGTCGTGGTGGTGCCCTGGATCGTGCAATACCGGGTGGAAGATCCTTATAAATATCTTTTCAAGGTCCGCGATCAGAAACGGACCTTGCGGGATTTGTCCGAAGCGGCCATGTGCCAGGTTGTGGGCGATCGCAGCCTGGATGAAGTCATCAGCAAGCGCGAGGAAATCGCCAATGAAGCCAAGGTGCTGCTGCAAGCCGAACTGGATTTGTCCGGCACGGGCATCAAAGTCAATACCATTGAAATGAAAAAAACCAATGTGCCCGAACCGGTGCAAGCCTCTTTCAACGAAGTCAATCAATCCATTCAGGAAAAAGAAAAAATGGTTTACGAGGCCCGGGAAGGATACAATAAGCGTATTCCCCAGGCCCAGGGCGAAGCGGAAAAAACCATCAAGCAGGCCGAGGGTTATGCCTTGGACCGCATCAACACGGCCAAGGGCGATGCCGCCCGCTTTTTGAGTCTTTATCAAGAATACGCCAAAGCCAAGGACGTGACCCGGCGCAGGCTTTATCTCGAGGCGGTTCGGGACGTATTCCCGAAACTGGGGCCCAAATACATTGTGGACGAAAAGCAGAAGAATTTTCTGCCTCTCCTCAATATCGGCCAGCCTCTTAAGAAAGAAGGAGAGTAACCATGAACAATAAAATGCCCATCCTCATTGCGCTGATCGTGTTTGTTTTGCTGGTCCTTTTCTGGAAACCCCTGGACACGCTCAGGCCTTATTATATCGTCGATGAGACCGAACAGGTCGTGATCACCCAGTTCGGCCAGCCGGTCGGCACGGCCACGATCGAACCCGGCTTTTATTGGAAGAAACCTTTGCTGCAAAAAGCCAATTATTTCCCCAAAAATCTGTTGGAATGGGACGGCGAACCGGGGCAGATTAATACCCTGGATAAGACCTACATTTGGATCGATACGTTCGCGCGCTGGCGGATCGTGGATCCCCTGAAATTTTTTCAGAATGTCAGCACGGAAACGTCGGCGCATGCCCGCATGGATGACATTGTGGATTCGGCGGTGCGCAATCTGGTCACCCAATACAGCCTGATCGAAACCGTGAAGAACTCGGACCGCAAAATGGAGATCTTGGAGTTCGATTCGTCCGGGGTGCGGGAAGTGAGCTCTACAGTGACCATTAAGATGGGACGGGAAAAAATTATCGCCGCCATTACGGAGCAGGCCCGGCCGAAGCTCGAGGCCTTGGGCATCGAATTGGTGGACGTCAAGATCAAACGGCTGAATTACCGCGAAGAGGTGCGCAATTCCGTTTACAACCGCATGATCGCCGAGCGCAAACGTATTGCGGAAAAATTCCGCTCCGAAGGCCAGGGCGAGGCCCGCAAGATCGAGGGCGATATGGAGAAAGAACTGAAGCGGATCACTTCCGAGGCATATCGCAAAGCCCAGGAAGTTCGGGGTAAGGCCGATGCCGAGGCGACACGTCTTTATGCCGATTCTTTGGGTCGCGATCCCGAGTTTTATTCCTTTGTACAAACCCTGGAAATTTACAAAACCGCCCTGGATAAAGAGAGTTCATTGGTCCTGACCACGGATTCGGAGTTCTTGAAGTACTTCAAGGGCTATCAGGGCAAGAGGACGGTGGCGCCCTAAATATTTTTTCGATAGGATCGAAAAAATATGAATTCCGGCCAGAGCGCCGGAATAAATCCGTATGATAGCCAGGCGGTGATTATTAACATTTTCATTACCGAAAACGCTTTATCGGTAATCTGGAATGCGCGGACCAGGGCAGGAGCCCTCGTGTGACGCGTCCGCCGCACTCCAAAACAGCGCACGGTATGCGGCTTTCAAATTGTATTTATCGACAACAAATTGTCGATGTTGTTGAGATAAGTTCCTAAGACACCAATTTGTTTTAAATTTTTTAACTTCGTGCCTTGGCGTCTTTGTGGTTAAAAATCTTCCATCCCCAAACAGAGGTTAACCACCATGGTTCGTACCGAAATCCAACTCTTTCTGGCCAATGTGCCGGGCGAACTGGGCAAGCTTTCCGCCCTGTTGGCCGAACATGATATTAACATCGACGCCATGACCATCCAGGATGCCTCGGCCTATGTGAACGAACTTTTCAAGGCGCGGGGAAAATCTTTGAAACGCATCGCGCCGGCTGCCTCTTACAATTCCATGCAAAAAGACTCGGCCGACTATGCTTTGATCCGGGTTCTGGTGAATCAGGTGGAAACGTGCATGGATCTCTTGACCCGTAACGGTTACCTGTTCGACATCACGCCGGTGATCGCCCTGACGCTTCAAAACCAACCCGGCAGCCTGGCCGCGCTGGCCCGCAAATTCGGCGAAGCCGGCATCAACATCAATTATATCTACGGTTCGGCTCTGTCAGGGGACCCTCAAGGCCTTTTCGTTATTTCACCGGCCGATATGACTGAAGCGGTAAAGCTGTTCGACGAGGGAATGTGAGAAAGTAAGAACGTAAGAACGTAAGAACGTGAAAAGACAGGGTTCAAGGGGTC
>RPPU01000127.1 GCA_003819975.1 Desulfobacteraceae bacterium | reverse complement strand
CAAATGATGAGGAAATGTTGGTTTTAGAACCGGACCCCTTCGGGAAGCCGTTTGACTCAAAAAACCCGATGTGATACATTCGAACCATGTGGCGAACTTTTTTTTTATCATTCTATATCCTGCCTAATCTTTACATCTTTTTCCGCTTGAGAAGATTATTGACCGGGTATGGCCGGCGCGGCCTTGTCCTCACGGTCTATTTATTATTGGTTCTGATCTTTCCCCTGGTTGAAATTCCGGCGCATGACAGCGAGGCCGGTTGGATTCGGTATGCCCAGACGGCCGGTTATTACGGCCTGCCCTATTTATTGTATTTGTTTTTGGTTTTGATTGCCTGCGACTTTTTGACCGGGCTCAATTATTTTTTGAAAATTATTCCGCGTGAAATCATGCGCACCCGACGATTCCGGTCTGTTTGCGTGCCGATAGTTTTAGCCGTTCCTCTGATCGTGGAAATGTACGGTATCGCGCATTATAACCGGATTCGGGTGAATACTTACTCCATTCAGGTCCCGCGTAAGACTTCCGAGATCGATCATCTGCGCATCGCCCTGGCTTCGGATTTTCATCTGCGGGATTCAACGGCCAAAGGCTTTATGCCGTCGTTTGTCGACAAGCTGAATTCCCTGAAAGCGGACATCGTGTTGTTGCCGGGCGATTTGGTCGAAGGGCATGGGGACACCGAGAGAGAATCGGAATTCGAACTTCTTTTCCGGCAAATCAAATCCAAATACGGGGTTTACGCGGTATTCGGCAATCATGAATGGCACGGCGGCCAAGGCAAACACGCCTTTTTCAAGCGGGCCGGAATCGAAGTGCTGGAAGACGAGGGAGTTGTCGTGGATCAGGCCTTTTATCTGGCCGGCCGCAATGAGAATCGTTCCCAAAAACGAAAAAACCTGGACGAACTTTTAAAAGATGCTCCTGAGGATCTGCCGGTCATTTTAATGGATCACCGGCCGCTTAACCTGCTTGAAGTGAGCAGCAGCAAAGTCGATATCCAAGTCTCGGGACACACCCACAACGGCCAGTTGTTCCCTTTGAATTTTATTACCAAACAAGTTTATGAATTAAGTTGGGGGTACAAGAAGATCGGGAATACCCATTTTTTCGTCACCAGCGGTATCCGCACCTGGGGGCCGCCGGTGCGCACGGCAGGCGATTCGGAAATCATGTTGATCGAAGTGGAGTTTCAATGATTACAATCATAAATGTATCGCCCCGGATAGGCGGGATCAACGACCAAATTTGCGATCGGTTATGCCGGGGGATCACGTCGGCTAACATTGATTTTCAATATATTAAATTGCGGGAATTGTCGCTCAAGTTTTGCACCAATTGCAGAACGTGCATGCGAACCCCGGGCAAAGAGCTGGGCCCCTGCTCTTTGCAGGACGATATGGCCGGCTTGTTGCAGTGTATGCTGCAATCGAAGCAGATCATTGTTTCGTCGCCGATTAATTGCTATGACTTGCCTTCGCTTTTCAGGGTGATGATTGAAAGGATGGGGGGGTGTGCCTATTGGTCCGAAGAGATGTATTCCCCTAAAGTCAGAGCAGCGCCCAAAGGAATAAAAGGCATCTTGATCACCACGAGCGCCTTGCCCGGACCGATGATCCCCTTTTTAACCGGCGCCCGGAAAACGTTTAAACTGTTCGCAAGGCCTTTAGGGATCAAAAAGATTAAATACTATCATTTTGGGCTAAAAGGAAGAGCTGTGGATATGGTTCTTAAGGATAAAGACCGGCAGATGATCGAGAAAATCGTCAAAAATATTATTAAACCATTTTAGGGGATCCATGGAGAGGTTTATCGATAAACTCTCCATGAATCCTCATATGGCTTTATGATTTAATGATAAGCAGTATAGTTTTGACCGGTTTTATTAGAAGTTACGTTACTGTACGTTCTTTTCGCGGGCGAGAAGGTGTAACCGCTTAAGGTCGGTCTTGCTGTCCCGCTCCAGCCTCTATTTACGATGGCGGTATAATTTCCAGTCGCATTGGTCACCGGGTTACCCGGCAAGCCGCTCAAAGTCACGCCGGCCAAACCGGAACCGTTATAGGTTACCCGGCCGGAGACGGTGTAGGTTCTGATTGCCGTATAGTTTTGCCCGGTCTGATTCGAAGTTACGTTATTATAGCTTCGATTGACCGGCGTGAAAGCATAGCCACTCCGAGTCGGTGTTGCCGTGCCGCTCCAACCGTAAGGAACCGTGGCCGTATAATTACCGGATGAATTGGTCACCGGGTTGCCCGGTAAACCGTTCAGGGTCACGTTGGCCAGGCTTGAGCCGTTATAAGTCACTCTGCCCGAGATGGTATAGGTCAACAGGGTGGCGGTATAATCCTGTGTCGTTTGGTTGGACGTTACATTATTATAGGTTCGGTTGACCGGAGCAAAAGTATAACCGTTCAAAGTCGGCGTTGCCGTGCCGCTCCAGCCATGATTTACGGTTGCGGAATAATTGCCGTCGGCGCCGGTAACCGGATTGCCCGGCAAGCCGTTGAGCACGACTCCGGCAACACCGGAACCATTGCGGGTAATGGAACCGGAGACGGTATAAGTCAATTGGGTTGCCATATAGTCTTGCACGTCTTGATTAGAGGCTACATTGCTGTAAGTTCGACCGGCCGGTGCAAAGGTGAAACCGGTCAAACTAGGCGTTGCCGTGCCGTTCCAACCGTAAGGAACAATTGCGGAGTAGGCTCCGGAAGCATTGGTTATTGGATTGCCCGGCAAACCGTTTAAAGCCACCCCAGCTAACCCGGAACCATTAAAAGTCACAGTACCGGAGACGGTGTAGGTCAATAGGGTAGCAATATAATTTTGCCCGGTTTGGCCTGCGGTCACGTTGTTATAAGTTATATTGACCGGCGAAAAGGAATAACCGGCCAAAGTAGGGGTTGCTGTGCCGCTCCAGCCATAAGTCACCACGGCAGAGTAAGCTCCCGAAGCATCAGTCACCGGATTGCCCGGCAAACCGTTTAAGATTACTCCTGACAAACCCGTATTATTATAACTCACGGTCCCAGAAACGGTAAAGGTCATTAGGCTTGCCATAAAATCCTGGCCGGTTTGGTTTGCGGTTACATTGTTATAAGTTTTACTGATCGGTTCGAAGATATATCCAGCCAATGTGGGTGTCACGGTGCCGCTCCATCCGTAATTTAGGGTGGTGGAGTAGATTCCAGATGCGTCGGTTACTGGGTTGCCTGGCAAACCATTTAAGGTCACGCCGGCTAGGCCGGAGCCGTTGAGGGTTACGGTACCGGAGATAGTATAGGTCATTAGGGTTGCCGTATAGTTTTGCCCGACTTGATTAGCGGTCACATTGTTATAAGTCAGGTTGGCTGGCGTAAAATTATAACCAGGCAAAGCTGGTGTCACCGTTCCGCTCCATCCGTAAATCACAACAGCGGAATAGGCTCCAGATGCATCAGTCACGGGATTGCCCGGTAAACCATTTAAGGCAACACCTGCCAAGCCGGAACCATTAAGGGTCACAGTGCCGGAGATGGTGTACGTTAACAAAGTCGCCGTATAGTCCTGTGCGGTTTGATCGGAAGTCACATTAATGTAGCTTCGGCTGCTTGGAGTAAAAGCATAACCGTTTAGACTCGGTACAACAGTACCGCTTGATCCATAAAGGACAGCAGCGGAGTAATTTCCGGAAGCGTCGGTCACCGGGTTGCCGGGTAAGCCGTTCAGGGTCACGCCGGCCAAGCCGGAACCGTTATGGGTCACGGTACCGGAGATCGTTAGAGTCAATAAAGTTGCCACATAATTTTGCAAGGTTTGATCGGCGGTTACATTATAGTAGGTCAGGCTGCCCGGCAAGAAGGTATAACCGGCCAAGCTGGGCGTGACCGTGCCGCTCCAGCCGTGAGGAATAGTGATGGAATAAGCACCGGAAGTATCGGTGATCGGATTACCCGGTAGGCCGTTCAATGCCACTCCTGCCAAACCCGATCCATTGTAAGTCACGGTCCCCGAGATAGTATAAGTGGCTAAGGCCGCGGTATAATTTTGTCCGCTGTAATCGGTCTGGACGTTTTCGTAAATCAAGCCGGGCGGGTTGAAATTGTAGCCGTTTAAAACCGGGATCACTGTGCCAGCCCAGCCTTCAGGTACGGTGACGCTGTAATTTCCAGAAGCATCGGTCCCCGGATCGCCTGGTAAACCGCTTAAAGTGACACCGGCTAACCCCGAGTTGTTGAAAGTCACGATTCCTGAGATAGAGTAAGTTGATTGTATTCCATATTTGAAGGCGCTGAATTTTAATGTCCCGGCGTATAAAATGGAGGGATTTTGAGGATTAACGGCCAAATCTGTTATCTCTAATGCTCCCATTCCATCGCTAAACAGGAACCAAGTGATGCCGCCGTCTATGCTTTTGAAAACTCCGCCACCCGTGCCCGCATAGAGCGTGCCGGGAGTTTGCGGATCAATCGCCAGGGAGTTGATATTAAAATTTGTCAGACCGTTATTCATCGCGGTCCAGCTCGCGCCGGCGTCCGCGCTTTTAAAAACTCCGTCATGCGTGCCGACGTAGAGCGTACTTGGTGTTTGCGGATCAATCGCCAGGGAGTTGATATTAAAATTTGTCAGACCGTTATTCATCGCGGTCCAGCTCGCGCCGGCGTCCGCACTTTTAAAGACCCCGTCATACGTGCCGACGTAGAGCGTGCTCGGTGTTTGTGGATCAACGGACAAGGAATCGATAAATAAATTTGTCAACCCGTTATTCATCATGATCCAATTTGCGCCGTCGTCAATGCTTTTTAAAACTCCCATCATGGTACCGGCATAAAGCGTGCTTGATATTAGCGGGTCAACGACCAGCAAGCGTATATCCGCAGGCATTGGCCCGTTATGGATCGCGGTCCAGCTCGCGCCGCTGTCCGTGCTTTTAAATATAAAGAGAAGGCCATCGCCGGCATAGAGCGTGCTGGATATTTGCGGATCGATCGTTAAAAATCGGATATTGTAGGATTCCAACCCGTTGGTGATTGCATTCCAATTCGCGCCGCTGTCCGTGCTTTTAAACAATCCATTGCTCAATGTAACGGCATAGAGGGTGCTTGGTGTCTGCTTGTCGATTGCCAAGGAATCGATATTCAAATTCGTCAATCCATTATTGGTCGTAATCCAATTTGCGCCGCTGTCGGTGCTTTTAAACACGCCGCTTGATGTGCCGACATAAATGTTGCCGGGTGTTTGCGGATTGATTGAGAAAGAAAAAACATTAAGATTCACCAGTCCATTATTGGTCTCAATCCAATTTGCGCCGTTGTCCGTGCTTTTATAGATGCCGCCGCTGTCCGTACCGGCATAGACGATACTCGGTGTCTGCGGATTAACGGCTAAAAATCGAATGCTTTTCACTGTTAACCCGTTATTCATCGCGGTCCAGCTCGCGCCGCTGTTCGTGCTTTTAAATACGCCGCTACCCCATGTGCCGACATAGAGGGTGCTCGGTGTTTGTAGGTCAACGGCTACAGAGTCGAGATTCAAGTTTGTCAGCCCATTATTGATCGCGGTCCAATTTGCACCGCCATTTATACTTTTGGATATGCCGGTCCATGAAACGGCATAGATGATATTTGGAGTCTGCGGGTCAACGGCCAGATCGAAAATGGCAATATTGGACAGCCCGTTGTTGATCGCGGTCCAGCTCACACCGCTATTCGTGCTTTTGTATACGCCGGTATTTCCTGTGCAGGCATAGAGGATATTCGGCGTTTGCGGGTCAATGACCAGAACGTTGACGGGTTTATTCATTAAAACGCCATCGACTGCGCTCCAGTTTCCGCCGCTGTCCGTGCTTTTATATGCGCCAATGCTGGTGCCGGCATAGAGAATGCTTGGTGCCTGCGGATCAATGACCAGGGTTCGGATTTCTTTATTAATCATCGCGCTATGAATCGTATTCCAGTGTGTCCCGCTATCTATACTTTTAAATAGGATGCCGCTCGATGTGCCGATATAGAGATTGCTCGGCGTATGCGGGTCAATGGCCAGGCAATCAATAGCGCCGCCAAACGGTCCTATGCCGGTCCACTGGTTCGCCCCGGCTTGGACCGTGAGCGGGATGAAAAGAGCCGCGATTAATAAAAGAACCCCGATTTTTGTGTACGGATGGATATTCTTGAATTTCATGCATGATCCCCCTTTTCGTAAATAAGTTGAATTTTAAAAATCTAAGGCCTTTATCTTTTAAAGCAGTAAAAAAATGCGGGTCGGTTTTAGACCTGTTTTATATTTGGTAAAAGAAAATGAGATCATTCACCCGCTCCTTGAGAGGTAAATGAAAAAGGTTATGAATTTAATCTTGGAATGATAAAAAGAAAACAATTATAACGGCATAGAAAATACACTAGATTTGGCTAAAGTCCAATTGTTTTTTTAATGGGTCAATTATTTTTTGTAATAGTTGAGTCCTGATAGATTCCAAGGGTCCTTTTCAGGATACGAGCCATGCGTTTCGAACTATAAGGATAGGCCAAGAATTCATATGGGTAGGACTTTTGCCGCGCCGTCAAGGTCTCAAATCTAAAGGCTGGTTTCTTCATTCCGTCTCCCGCATTCTGTCCCCTGGTTTCCTATGCCGGCACATTATTTTTTTGCATTGCCAAAAGGGATATGGTAAAAATATCAAGTTAAAATTTTGTTAAAATCAGCCAGGAATAATAACCCCCGGAGGTTGAATTCAGAGCGGAGCGTGTCAATGGATAAGGGAAACAGGTGGGATGATCATTATACCCGCCGCGCCAGGAGTGAAAATTGGCTTGCCCGCTCCGTGTATAAACTGGATGAGATCGACCGCCAGCATAACCTGATCCGGCGCGGGGAAACGGTCTTGGACCTGGGTTGTTATCCCGGTTCCTGGTCTCAATACAGTCTGCAAAAGGTGGGCCTGAAAGGTGAGGTCGCCGGTATCGATTTGCAGAAGCCCGATCGACTGGGCGCCCCTAATTTCAAGTATATTCAGGGGAATGTGTTGACCTTGGACCTGGCTTGGCTGGCTCAGACTGTGGGGCCGCGGGATGTCGTGATCAGCGATCTGGCGCCCAATACCACCGGGATCGGGCTTGTCGATGTCAGTCGGTCCATGGAATTGGCAGCCCGGGCTTTAGCCATTGCCCAGGCTGTATTGAAAAAAAACGGACATTTGCTTTGCAAGATTTTTGAGGGTGAAGACCTGAAAGCCTTGCGCAATGAATTTGCCCTGTATTTTGATCCGGTGCGCATTATCCGGCCGGCGGCCGTGCGCAAGCGCAGCCGGGAGGTTTATTTATTAGGGCTGCATTTTAGGAAAGAGCGAAATGCCCCTTTTCAAGAGAAAGAAACGTCAAAGGCAATCTAGAATTGCTTAAATAAATTAAGGTTTAAAACCAGAGGAGGAAAACAATGTCGGGTCATTCAAAGTGGGCGTCAATCAAACATAAAAAAGGCGCTCTGGATGCCAAAAGAGGCAAGATTTTTACAAAACTGATTAAAGAATTAACCGTAGCCGCCCGGATGGGTGGCGGAGATCCGGATGGAAACCCGCGCTTGCGAACAGCCATCTTGGCGGCTAAAGCCGAAAACATGCCCAAAGACAATATCGATCGGGCCATTAAGAAGGGTACCGGCGAATTGGAAGGGGTGTCTTACGAAGAATTCACCTATGAAGGCTATGGTCCGGGCGGTGTGGCGATTTTAGTGGACGGCTTGACCGATAATAAAAATCGGACCGTGGCCGAGCTCAAATATGCTTTTGATCGGCATGGCGGTGCCTTAGGGGCGCCGGGTTGCGCGGCTTGCATGTTCAGTAAAAAAGGCTTGATCACTTTTGAAAAGGGCGCGGTGGAAGAGGAAAAATTGATCGAAGTCGCTCTGGATGCCGGCGCTGAAGACGTTCAGGAAGGCGAAAAAGAATTTGATGTGCTGATCGATCCGACTAAATTTGAAGCAGTCAAAAAAGCCTTTGACGATAAAGGATTCAAATATGTATTCGGGCAAGTCACGCTGATCCCCCAAAATACGATCAAACTTGAAGGTAAAAAGGCCGAACAAATGATGAGTTTGGTGGAAACCTTGGAAGACAGCGACGACATCAGTCATGTGTACGCCAACTTCGATGTCCCGGACGAGGTGATTGAGGCGGCAAACTAATGCTTGTGCTGGGGGTGGATCCCGGCTCGCATGTGACCGGATATGGGCTGGTAGAGAAAACGAACAATCAGATGCTTTGTTGCATCCGGGCGGACACTATCAGCCCTCCTCCTAAAAATCCTCTTTACCAACGTATCCATTACATTTACCGTTCCATGGTGGAGATCATGAACCGGTTCCAACCCCAGGAACTGGCCATTGAAGACTTGTTTTTCGCGAAAAACGTCAAGAGCTCCATGGTACTGGGTCATGCCCGCGGCGCGGTGCTGATCGCGGCCATTGAATGCGGGGTGAAGATTTTCGAATACTCGCCCCTGGAAATCAAAAAAGCAGTGGTGGGCTACGGCCGGGCCGGCAAAGAGCAGGTTGGAGCCATGGTGCAGACCATCCTCAAGCTCAAGCAACAACCCGCGCTGGACGCTTCGGACGCCCTGGCAGCCGCCATCTGTCATTTAAATTGGTCCCGGTTCCAGGACCGAAAGCAGGTTGTGCTGAAATGATCGCGCATCTCAAAGGCAAATTACTGCACAAGACCACCCACAGCGTGATTGTCGACAATAACGGTGTGGGCTACGAAGTGACCGTGCCGCTTTCCACTTTTTACGCCTTACCCGAAGAAAACGGGGAAGTCAGTCTGCATATTCATACCCATGTGCGCGAAGATGCCCTGGCCCTTTTCGGATTCCGGACCCTGCTTGAAAAAGAAATTTTCCTCATGTTGGTTTCGGTTTCGGGCATTGGGCCGAAATTGGGAGTGAATGTGCTCTCCGGCATCGGCCCGGATGAGTTGTTGACTGCCATGGCCCAGGGCGATATTGTGAAGCTGCAATCCATTCCCGGAGTGGGCAAAAAGACTTCAGAGCGCATTGCCCTGGAATTGAAAGACAAGGCATTGAAGCTTTTGGGTAACCGGCCCCAGGCCGCGACCCAAGTGCCGGCCGTGGCGGATAAAAGAGTGCTGGATGATGCGGTTTCGGCTTTGGCCAATCTGGGCTATCAAACCCGCAGCGCCAATGAGGCGGTGAAAAAGGCCTATCAAACCGTGCAAAAACCGGATCTGGAAGCATTGATCCGGGAGGCATTGCGGGTGCTGGCGTGAAGAGAAGGGTTCAAGGATTCAAGGGGCCAAGGGTTCGAGGGTGAGAACCTCTTAAGGTATAAAAACGGAATATCGAATATCGAACACCGAATATTAAATGATGAAGACGTGGAAACGGGAAACCGGTAACCGAGTCAAATTGAATCATTACTCAAAGAAACAACTTTAAATCAGGATTTGGTTTTTTTTTACTTCAATATTCGGTGTTCGATATTCGATATT
>RPPU01000126.1 GCA_003819975.1 Desulfobacteraceae bacterium | reverse complement strand
GGTATAGGGATGCATCGGATTATTGAATATCTTTTGGTTGGGGCCGGATTCCACAATTCGGCCGGCATACATGACGATAATGTCGTCGGCCAATTCAGAAATCACGCCCAAGTCATGGGTGATGTACTGGACGGTCATATGCAGCCTTTCTTGTAAAGACTGGACCAAGTCCAATATTTGAGCCTGAATGGTCACATCCAGGGCCGTGGTGGGCTCATCGGCGATGAAGAGGTCGGGGTTGCAGGATAAAGCCATGGCTATCATGGCCCTTTGCTTCATGCCGCCGGAAAGTTGATGGGGATATTCCGCGAGCCTTTTTGCGGGAGAAGGAATGCCGACCAGGTCCAGTAATTCAACGGCGCGCCGGACGGCTTGTTTGCGGGAGTAGAAAAGGTGCCGGATGATTTGTTCGGTGATCTGGTAGCCGATGGTGAGCACGGGATTCAGAGCGGTGAGCGCTTCCTGAAAAACCATGGTGATTTGGTTGCCGCGCAGGTTTTCGTATTGCTCGCGGGTGTAGCGGCTGATATCTTCGCCCTTAAAAAGAATTTCACCGCCGACAATGCGGCCGGGGTAGCTCAACAGGCCGAGAATCGCGTAAGAGGCGACCGATTTTCCGCAACCGCTTTCGCCGACAATTCCGAGTGTTTTGCCTTTTTGAATTTCATAAGAAAGCCCGTCCACGGCTTTTACTTCACCGAGTTTGGTGAAAAAACTAACCCGTAAATTCTTGACGTGAATCAGCGGTGAATCCATAAATAGTTACTCATCACGGGATCTCTAAAAATTCGCCTTTTGAGAAATTTACTGCTCATATTTAGCCGTTCCTTAAAGGTCTCATAGTCGATAAAGTAAATTTTTAGAGGTCCCCATCACCCAGGTTTGTTTTTTAAAAGGCTAAGCAATGATGCTGCTGCGTACGATTTTTTAGAATCCGCCCTTATGATGCCGCTTGTTTTTTCAGAAGATACTACCCTGATTTATACCAAAATCAACTCCAAAAATACAACTAAAAAGGCCGTCCAGTCATTCCTATTTCATTTCGATTCAACGAACCTTGCAAGCCCATTCAGATAAGAAGCGATAAAAGCCCGCTCAAGCGCTTTCAAACCCGGAGTGAGATGACAAAAAAAGGAAATAAGAAATTCATTCGTTCTTTTATCGAATTATGATATCAATCGGATCAAAACTGAAAAGCATTTGAAAGCGAATTTTAATAGATCCCGAGGAGGCCCTTCATGAAAAAAGATAAACTCAAAAACCGGCCTTCATTTAGAGCGTATGTCGCTTTTTGGCGCGAAGAGATCGAGACCCGGTATCGCCATATCATGAAACCGGTCGCCCGTTATTTTGCCGATTCCGGTATCGATCCCGACCTGATGACCGTGGTGGGTTGTTTTTTCAACGGACTGGCCGGTTTGGTTTACGCCCAGGGTGCGTTTTTTTGGGCCGCCTTTGTGGTGCTGATCGCCGGTTTGTGCGACACGCTGGACGGTCTGATTGCCCGCTTGACTCACAAGCAAAGTGCCCACGGCGCTTTTGTCGACAGCATTATGGACCGGTACAGCGATTTGTTTTTATTTTTGGGCATGGCTTATTTCTTTATGAGCGATGAAACCTTATATGGCTTTTTCCGGCATAGCAGAATCCAAACGGGCTTTTGGCCGATGATCTGGATTATTTTAGCTTTAAGCGGTTCTTATCTGGTCAGTTACACCCGGGCGCGGGCCGAGGGGCTGGGGCTGGAATGCAAACCAGGAATCATGCAACGGCCGGAACGCCTGGTCCTTTTAATCCTGGGATCCTGGCTTTCCGCCCTGCCCAGGGCCGGCCTATTGATATTCGAGATAACTTTGGGGCTTTTGGCCATTTTGACCCATTTGACCGCGTTACAACAGATCGTTTATATCCACAAACGGCTCATTGCCAGAAGTAAGTAGGGCAAATCAGGTGAATAGACTGTAGGCGTTTAGGTTGTACAAAAACAACCGAAATTATCTCGTATCCTTTCTGTCTTAGCCTTCCATTCATCAAAATCGCCGGGGTTGCCGGAATCGTATTCTTATGATAAGTTAAAACAATGAAGGCTGAATTGATTGGCCGCTATTACGGGCAAGCCCCTGGGAAAAATTTTACAATCCTTTGCCACGGTTGATACGGGCATCTATTTTTGAAAGATTATTAGAGCGTATGCTTAAAAAAATAATAAAACGCCTGGTCTGGGCGACCGGCCTTGGGCTTATTTTGCTTTTAGGTCTGGTTATGCTCGGCCATTATCTTTTACAACAACCCCGGGTGCAGGCTTTTATCATTAAAGGATTGGCGGATGCGACCGGGTTTGCGGTCCAATACGATAAACTTCAATTTAGCTTAAAGACCGGGCTTGGATTCAGCATGGAAGGGTTTGAGGCCCGGGCGTTGCAGGGACCCGATAAAATCAGCGCCGCCAAAGTCTTGGTCCACCTGCATCTTTGGGAACTGCTTCGCAAGCAGATCCGGCCCACCCGAATCTATCTTTATCGAGCCCGTCTGGAAACGGTTTGGCCGGAACAGACCGCGGCTGCCGAGGGGGACCCCCTCCTGGTCCGAATTCCTTCCTTAAAACGGCTGGCCCATCTGCAGGATCTGCGCCTGGAGCAGAGCGAAATCTTTTTTACCAACCGGACGTTTGCCTGGACCCAACTGGACCTGCGCGTGCGTCAACGCAAAGCAGAGCCTCTGGTCCTGCAGGTGGCCGGCAGCGGCCGCTTTAAGGCCGCTGAACAGGCGGTTTCTTTCAAGCTGGCCGGCGCCCTTTCCCAGGATTTCAGAAAAGGATCAAGCCCGGCCCTGGATATGAGTCTGGAATTAAAGCAGTTCCCCTTGGTCTGGATTCCCCTGCCGCGATTCCTGGCCCTCCAATCCGGACAAATGGATTGCGGGCTGACGGTAAAGGGCCGGCCGGAGGAGCAGTTGAACCTGGAGGGTTGGGCGCAAATCAACGCCCTGGATTTGACCTGGGTGCGCCGGCAGCGGTCCAAGTCTTTTCCCTTTGCGAATTGGGCCATGGATTTCAAAGCCTCCATTCAGGGCCGCACGCTCAAAGCGCCGGAAGTGAATTTGCAATTGCCGAAAACACGGTTGGCGATCGCCTTGAACTTGGATTTAAAGGACAAGCACAACCCCTACATTGAATCGCGCTTGTCCGGCCCGTGGATGTCTTTGCAGGCTTTTACCGATTTGTTTCCCAGCCCAATATTGCCGGAGTGGTATGAGAAAGAACTTTTTCCCTTGTTCCGGTCCGGTCAGGTTCAGGCGGTGGAATTGAACATGCAGGGGCATGCGGCCGAAGGCAGCCCGGACCGGTATCCGGATACGTCCGGGTTGATCGTGAAAATCAATTGCCGCGATATGGAAGCCCTGCTTCCCGGTGCGGCCTATCCTTTTCAAGCCGTGAACGCCCGGGTTGAAATTGAAAAGCGCGCTTTAAAGATCGCGGATTTCAAAGCCCGGTTCGGTCAATCCGTGATGCAGCAGTCCGGCTTTGAATCCCGGACGATTTTCGAAGAGAACCCCTCCTTTGCCATTGCTCTGGCCGGAACGTTTGATGTGCCGGAATTGGCCAAACAGCTCAACATCGAGATGTTGCAACCCCAGGTCCCCGCATTGTTCAAGGAGATTGCCGCGGCGATTTCCACCGGGAGCCTGGCCGGCCGGGCCGATTTGCAGTACCGCTTCGGCAAGCCGCTGGAACTCCGCCAAGGGGAGTTCCATTTTCAGAATTGGCATTTAGACCTGGCCAAGTATCTGCTGCCGGTAGAAATCAAGAACGCCCATATCAAGATCGAAGAGCAGAAAGAAGACCAATTCCAGGTCACGGGTTCCTGGGGACATTCGACGGTTGAAGCCCGGGGCGGCTTTGAAATCCGCGGTCAGGAGGGCGAATTAAGAGAGCTGCATTTGTCAAGCCGGGTCGATTTAAATGAAATTCTGCCCATGCTCTATCCGGCCGCCAAAGCCTGGAGGTTTAAAAACCCGGTTCCCGTGGAAGCCGGCTTTAAAAGAAACAACCACTCCTGGTCGGCGCAAGGTCGTCTGAACCTGGCGGATTTTTCCGGCGAGAATGAGCAGCTGTTGGTGGCGCCCAAGCCCAGCCGTCTGGAATTTGATTTGGATTTGGCGCCCGGCCGGTTCCTGGATGTTAAAAAAATATTTTTTACGGTCATGGACGGGCGCGCCGAGATCGACCGGTCGCGGAGCCGGGATTTTATCGGCCGGAATGCTTTGTTCGTAAAAGGCGCTTATGATTTGCAGCACCGCTATTTGATCGCCTGCGAAGGGGATATGCCCGGCTTGGATTTGGAGACCCTGGGCGTGTATTTCAAAGAAGCGGGTCGGCCGTTAAAAGGCGAACTGGGTTGCGACCTTCAATTCAAGTCCAAAAAGGGTCAAACCGCGGAACGGATCGACGGCTGGGCCAAGGGTCAAAAGATCGAGTTGTTTTTAGATTCATTGCCGGCGCCGATTACGGACGGTCAGTTTTCAGGGTCCTTTTCCGGCGTGAACGTCGCTATTCCTTTTTGCCGAATGCACTTGGGAGCAAATCAAATCGGGCTTTCCGGAGCATTCAGCTATACTCCGCTTTGGAAGGGCAAAATATTGCTGGAGGCGGATCGCTTTAATTTGCGTGATTTCAAGTTGTCCGGCGCCGCCACTCAGCCGGCCCGGAATTGGGATTCCTGGTTGAAAAGAATGGACCTTGATCTGCAGGTTCGGATCGAAAAAGGCCAATGGCAGGAATTGAAATGGGGCCCTCTGCAAGCTGACCTGCACCTTGATAAGCAGGGAATTTCAATCCCAAAGGCCGTCATTCAAGGCGAACATGGCTTTTTGGCGACCAACGGCAAGATCCGATTCGGCGCCAAGCCGGAGCTGGTTTTTTCCGGTAAAATCGAGATGGTGGAGCAACCGGTTGAGGAAATTTTGCCTTTAATGGGCCTGGATCCAAAGTATATTGCCGGTAAATTGAATTTGAAGGGCTTGTTTTATTCCAAGTCCGTGGATTCCAAAGGGTTGCTGGCCGGCACAACCGGTTTTGCCGAACTATATGTCAAAGACGCGGTTATCCAACATTCCAGCGCTTTGATTTCTATTTTGGATTTTTTAAGCATCAAGAAAATTTTTACAAACCGGCCGCCGAATGTTTCTAAAGAGGGCCTTTTTTTTGAAGATATCGGCGCCCAATTAACCCTGGATCAGGGGGTGATTAAAACCGAGAATCTTTATCTCAAAGGACCGGTCATCAATGTGCTGGCGCCGCACGGCAAGATCGATCTCCAGGCTAAGTCTGTTTCTTTTCAAATATTGGTGCAACCCTGGTTGATGGTGGACGGGATTATCTGTCATATCCCTATCATAGGCTATATTTTAACCGGCGACGATAAAGCCTTTATCGCTTATCAGTTTGTGATGGAGGGACCCTGGGACAAGGCACGACCTAAGTATGAACCGTTAAAGAACCTGGATCAAAGTATCATTGGTTTTTTCAAGCGCATTTTGCTGACCCCAAGCCGGCTTTTGAAGCATATCTCAAATGGATCAAAAACACCTTTGCAACCCAATCCAAATCCAGCTAAAGATGATTGATTTATAATAATTAAAAATTTACCTAAATTATTTATATGATGTTATATTTGAGCGAAAAGGCATTTTTTTTTAAAATCTTGGCCTTCAAGGGGTTGAACATCCTTTTAAAGCATGATAGGTTTCTCGCCTGCCTTTAATAACGGGAACGTCTGAAAAAACAAAGGCGATTCCAAGGGTAGCCGAATGCCTGAACTGCAAAAACAGTTTAGAATTTTTAAAGAGAATGAAGAGGGAACAAGTATGCCTAATGTGGATCTGGTTGATATCTTTAAAAAACGCACCCGACATCCTTATCGCCCGCGGACTTCCGATATTGTGGACCGGATTTTTCCGGATTTTATGCCGATCAAAGGTTCTTATGTCACCTTGGTGGCCGGCACCAGCGAATTAATGGGTAAGAAGATTTTTATCATCGGCCAGCAAAAACCCAAGCCGGCTGATTTGCAAAGCACGAATGATCTGAAGTGTCTGAATTACGGGATGCTGACATCCGATGAGCACTCCCGGATCCTTACCATGCTAAAAGAAGCCCGGGAATCAGATCCTAAAAAAACCTTTATCTTTTGTTTGATCGATACCTATGGGGCTGATATTTCCATGCACTCCGCCCAGAATTTTCAGGCTTTTTTTATCGCCCATTTGATCCGCGAATTTTTGACCATACCGGTGCGCACCATTTCTTTGATTATCGGGGAAGGCGGCAGCGGCGGAGCCTTGGCCTTGCAATACACCGATATCCGGGGTCAGTTGGATGATGCCCTTTATGCCACGGCGCCGCCGGAAAGCATGGCTTCGATCGTGTTTCGCGACGCCACCCGCATTAGTGACGCTTTGGCTATTCTGAAACCGACCGCCAAGGAATTAAAAAAGCTAGGCGTGATCGACCGAATCGTCCCAGCCTCCAAAGACGTCACCGACAGCGACGAAATGGCGGAGCATATCCAGATTTTTTTGACTAAAGCCATTAAGGACCTCTCGGGTACGCGCGTGAGCCGGCTAATCAAGAAAAGAGCGGATCGGGCAAAAAAATTCGGCGTCCTGAAAAAGAGCGGCGCATTTTATAATATTAAACGCTACATTGAAAAGCCGATTAAAAAGGCATTTCACCAGCCCCCCCCGGACATCAAGATCGTGAACTATACCAGCCTGGCGGAAGTGAGCGACGATTACGGCCGGGTGGAGCAGATCGAATCCACCAAGGAGTTTATCGAATGCGGCGCGGTCCTGGGCCAGGACAAACGCAAGAACGGGTGCGGTAAACTTATTCCCTTAAAAGCCTTTTTCGAGAATCAACACGTTTGCCCCGAATGCGGTTATACCTACACTCTGGGGGCCAGCGGCTGGATCGACTGTCTGACGGACGTGGGCAGCTTTCACGAGCTTTTCCGCAACCTGACCGCCGAACAACTGCTGGATGAGGATGTGATTACCCACTTTTACCGCGATTTTTTGGCCAAACAAAAAGGGCGTTCGCCGTTCAAAGAATCCCTGGTCGTGGGCACCGCCCGGGTCCATCAATTCCAGGTGGTCATGGCGATCAGCGAATTTTATTACAGTGGCGGTTCCATGGGCGTGGTATTCGGCGAGAAATTCCGGCGGGCCGCGGATTATGCCATTCAGGAAGGCTTGCCGTTCATCAGTTTATGCTGCTCGGGCGGCGCCCGGTTGTATGAGGGCATTTCCGGTTTGATGCAGATGGTCAAAACGATCGAAGCGGTCAATCGTTTGAAGCACAACGGCCTGCCTTATATTTCGATCCTGGCCGATCCTTCGACCGGCGGCGCCATTGCCAGTTTCGCGGCCTTGGGCGATGTCATCCTGGCCGAGCCCGGCGCCCTGGTCATTTTTACCGGGCCTAGGGTTATGGAGTCGCGCGGATTCACGATCGACGAGCGCCTGATCCGTTCCGATTATCTCCATCAGATTTCGGGGCAGGTGTACGATAAGCTGGATTATTTTCATGAGCTGCGCGGTATTCAGGAGGTCTGCAAACGCAGAGACATGAAGCTGGCCTTGGCCAAATATCTGGAGTTTTATAAGCGCAACAGCAAGCGCAAGAAGAAGAAATAAGGCGGGAAGGTTCCGGGTTCAAAGAAACGGATGACGTGAAGCTGTCATCCGGAGTTCACGGTTGCGAGACCAGCTTTTTAGACTGAAGACTATAGACTGATAGCCGGAAAACTCAATTTTTCGCTTTCTTATGTTCTCACGTTCACACATTCTCACGTTCTCACCTTCACACATTTTATTATTCCGTTTCCGATCCCTGAGGCGGTACCTCGACATCTCTGAAATTATCTATAAATTCCCGCACTCCGGGTTTTAAATAGACCTGGCTCAGATCAAAGCGTTTCAAGGCTTTGGCCAGCACGTCCAATTTTTCTTCAGCCGCCAGTTTTGAGTTCATAATCAAGAGATAGTCGCCCCGCACGCGGCACAGGCCCCCGGCTGCAAAAGGTCCTTCCTGTTTGAGCGTTTCATAGCGGATGGTGATAGCGAGCCCGCGGGCCAGCTCTTCAAGCTGGCTCAACATGGCTTCCGCGCGTGCATTGGCTTTTCCCGAACTCATTGTTTTAAAATTTCCATTTTATATATCGGGGCTCTTGTTATAAGAATGTCGACGAATTTGTTGCCGATAAAAGAAAACTTGTAAACTGTTTACCCCGCATGATTTCATTCCGGCAATCCTTGCCGGAATTCATGTTTTTTGATCCGATTTACAAGCGGACTCCTGTCCGATTTTCAGGCTCAAAAAACATTTAGGTACGTTATAGAGAAAATAAATGTTTTACGCAAGCTTCATTGTTCAAGGCCTTGACCGCAATAGGGGCAAAACCGGAAAAAAGGTCCCAGGGGTTTTATCGCAAGCGGGACAAATCTTATTATAATCGGCTTGGGGGGAAAATACAAATCCGTCGGTCAAAGGTCTTCAAAAAGGTTTTGATTCAGAGCGAGGGGTGTTTTATAATGCGGACGTCTCCGCGTCTGCGAGGCGGGTCGGAACAAAAATGGTTGAGAGGCCCGTTGAGTTGCTACAGATATTCATAAATTCAGAAAGGCCGGGTGTATATTATGACTATGGATCATTCCGATTCCTCTTCCGGGAGCCCAAAAGAATCCCAACCGAGTAATCCCTACAAAGACGAGATCGTCATTTCGTGGCCGGAGCTGCACCGCGATGCGCGCTATCTTTCGACGGTGCTGAACGAGATCGGGAACTGGAAAGGGATTATCGCCATTACCCGCGGCGGCCTGGTTCCGGCGGCCTTGGTGGCGCGGGAACTCGAAATCCGGCTGATCGATACGGTTTGCGTGGTCAGCTACGGCGCCGCGGATACGGGCGCGGCCGAACAGGCCCAGGGTGCGTTGCGCTGGCTCAAAGGCGTTGAAGGTGACGGAACGGGTTGGCTCTTGATCGACGACCTGGTCGACACCGGCGCCACGGCCAGGGCCGTGCGCGAGAAGCTGCCCAAAGCGCACTTTGCCACGCTCTATGCCAAGCCCCTGGGCCGGCCCCTGGTCGACACCTTTGTCAAGGAATTCAAACAGGACAAATGGATCTACTTCCCCTGGGACATCGACTACCGCTTCGTGTCACCGATCAAGATTCAAAACAAGTAGAACCGTTATTTATGGTCGCGGTTGAATGGCGATGCGGTGAAGGATGCAGGCAAAAGGATAACCTTTCCCTGTTCCTTTTTATTATTACAGTACTGAACCCGTAAACAAGTCCCGTAGGGCGATACGTTTCAACCGGCCCTGGTCGATTTGTAATTGCAATTGCAAGTTGGCCAGCTTTTCTTCAAACGGGCCGATGGTCCAGCAGGCAGCGGGGTCGAGTTCTTCGACCGGGACACCTTTTTCATTCAG
>RPPU01000125.1 GCA_003819975.1 Desulfobacteraceae bacterium | reverse complement strand
TCAAGGGGATTCTGGAACTGACCACGCCCGATTTTCAGGCCCAGCCGCACGGGATCGACCGGCAAGGAGCGAAGGGAATTCTTTTCATGGTTTTCAGACACTATGGCGAATTAAGCGTGGTGCATCCCCGGGCCAGCGTGGATCTTACTCCCCGGGACGGCGAACCCTCGGTCACGGTTCCTTTTCTGATCGTCAAAAAGGAGCAAAACATTCCGGGCCTGAAAGAGCTTTATGACGATCCGGAGCGATGGCTGGAAAAGGTGAGCGAGAATGCGGATCTTTATCAGTTCCGGCTTAAGGTGGTGAAGAAAGAGGGTGAATGGCTGGTTAAGACGGCTATTTTGGAAAAATACACCGGCACCGGGTTTGCGCCCTAATGTTTTTTCGGCCCTATGCTTTTCAGGGCCGAAAAAACATTTTAAGAACGACCCCAGACCAGCATTTTGGTCCCTTCTTTGAATACGACGTCCATTTTGTTGGATAAGCTGACGTTTTTAACCAAGCCCAGACCAAAGGTGCTGTGGTCCAGTTTTTCACCGGCTTCAAAACGGCCGGCCAGGGTATAGGGTTTAGCCGAGAGTTCTTTGATTTGTTCCATGGCTTTTTCCCATTCTTCAAGGGGTGAGATGTTTTTTTTGGATGAAGCCCGTTTTACGGCTCTTTTCTTTTTAAGAGGCTTGTCTTCGCGCGGGGCACGATAAGCATGCTCCTTTTTACAGGTTGCGCAGAGCACTCGAATGATTTTATCTTCATCAATAGCCACGATTGTATGGTTTAGATCCTTTTTGCAACTGGAGCAATGGGCTATAACGTCATCGGCAACTTTTTGATTTGTCATGTATTTTTCCTCTGGCTGAATGTTTAAGGTTATCAGGCTCGGGAACCGGGCCAGGCGGGCTGGTCTCGTTTCCGGGCTAAAATATACTGTTCCAGGTCACGATTGTAACGCGATATATTGCGGTTTATTGTTAAAGTCGCCTACAATATATTGTTACCCTCCGAGAAACTTGGTACACTTTTGGCTTAATGATAAAGCCTTAATTGTTCTCATTTTACCACAAATTCATAAAAATTGCTCATTAAATTTTTAGGCCCTACTATTCAAAGGCAATTTTTTGTGGATAATGATTGGGCCGTCTTTAGCAGTAGGGGCGACCGGCCGGTCGCCCCTACGATAGGCATCGTCGCTCCTTATTCATTCTTTATGCTCGAATCCGCTTCTTTCTTGGTCAGGCGGGAGAGATTGCGGCGTTGTTGATACAGGAGAACCGCTTTCCGCATCCGGATCGACAAGGGGGTGATCTCCAGTAACTCATCGTCGCGAATGAAACTGATGGCCTGCTCCAGCGTCGGCAGTTTGATTGGGGTCAGAATGACGTTTTCATCTCTTCCGGATGCCCGCATATTGGAGAGCTTTTTTTCCTTGCAGGGGTTTACATCGATATCGTTGCCGCGGTTGTGTTCGCCCACGATCATGCCTTCATAAACCAAGTCGCCGGGCAACACAAAGAGGCGGCCGCGGGGTTCCAGGTTGTAGAGCGCATAGGGAACCGCATGGCCGGTGCGATCGGACACAATGGAGCCGGTGAACCGGCTGATACAATCGCCCCGATATTCTTCATAGCCGTCAAAGATGGAATGCATAAGGCCGGTGCCGCGGGTGTCGGTGAGAAATTCATCGCGGTAGCCGATCAAGGTCCGGCTCGGTATGGAAAAATCCATGCGCACCCGGCCTTTGCCGTTATTGACCAGGTTGATCATTTTGCCCTTGCGCAGGGAGAGTTTTTCCGTGACCACGCCCAGAAAACGTTCTTCACAGTCAACCAGCAATTGCTCCACGGGCTCGAGAATTTTATTTTTTTCATAATGTAATATGACTTCCGGCCTGCCCACGCAGAACTCATATCCTTCCCGCCGCATGGTTTCGATCAAAATAGCGAGCTGGAATTCGCCCCGGCCCTTGACGACGATGCCTTCCCGGTCCGGGGCCTCTTCCACCTGGATGGAGACATTGCGCAACGTCTCTTTGCGCAAGCGTTCATGGATGCGGCCGGACTGGACATATTTGCCTTCTTTGCCTCCAAAGGGAGAATGATTGATGGTAAAGGTCATGGAGACGGTGGGTTCGTCCACATTGATGCGCGGCAAGGCCTGGCGGGTCTGGCTATTGCAAATGGTATCGCCGATCGTGACTTCTTCAATGCCGGCCAACACGGCGATATCGCCGGGCCGGACCTGGTCCACATCCTTGAGTTTGATGCCTTCATAGACCTGCAGCTTGGTCACTTTAAGAGGGATGCTTTGATTCTTTGCATTCAGGCACACCAGGCTGTCTTTATCCCGGGCCGATCCGTTAAAGACTTTGCCGATAGCCAGGCGGCCCACGTAATCGGAGTAGCCCAGGTCGGAGACCAGCATCTGAAAGGGCGCTTCCGGATCGTGGCGGGGTCCCGGGATCTCTTCCAGGATCATGTCCATCAGCAAATGAAGATCCCGGCTGCCTTGGTCCAAATCTTTCATGGCGATCCCGTCCCGGCCGACGGCATAAAGCAAAGGAAATTCAATCTGCTCGTCATCGGCGCCCAGATCGATCATGAGATCGTAGATTTCATTAAGCACTTCATAGGGCCGGGCGTCCGAGCGGTCGATCTTGTTGATGACCACGACAATCTTGAGGCCGGCTTCAAGGGCTTTTTTGAGCACAAACCGGGTTTGAGGCAAGGGGCCTTCAGAAGCATCCACCAGTAAAATAGCCCCGTCGACCATGGACAGGGCCCGTTCTACTTCTCCGCCGAAATCGGCGTGACCCGGCGTATCGATAATATTGATCTGGATCCCTTTCCAGACCACGGAACAATTTTTAGCCGCAATGGTGATGCCGCGCTCTTTTTCCAGGTCCATGGTATCCATGAGCCGTTCGGCCATCTCCTGGTTGGCCCGGAAAAGGCCGCTTTGCCGGAACATGGCATCCACCAAGGTTGTTTTACCGTGATCCACATGGGCAATGATGGCAATATTCCTTAATTGGTTGTTGAACAATAATTTTGATATGATAGGCCATTCTCCAAACTAAAGCAGGTCTTCCGGATAAGCCGGAAAAATATCAGACTATGCCAAATGAGTTGCGGGGCAGGAATGAAGAGACCCTAAGGATAGATTCCGATCTTGCTTTATGATATTTTAGACCGACTCTGGAAGCCGGTCTAACGATTAATCTAACGGCATCACAGAGGATCAACCCATTCAACCCTCTGATATTACGGCCGATAGCTCAAGCCAAAGCGTCCGGCGTAATGATTGAAAATATGAGTTACGCCTAAACGAGAGTGAATTATACTAAAAATCCATAGAAAAAGATAGCTTTTATTAATAAATTTTAGATGGGGTTAGCAGGTATGAAGGCAGTTTATGAGAAAAGAGATTATGGCTTTTTCCGGAAATTCGCAAAGAAAGATCATAGCATGGTTTTTGCATCTTTCCGGGAGCTAGATGCCTTTTTCATGTTTGGGCGTAAAGGAGAGAGAGATCGAGATGCCTGAAAAAAAGCTGCAGGTGGAATTGGAAAAAAAGATCCGAAAGCTTAAAGAGAAAGTTCAGCGACAAAGCCTGGTTGAAAAAACGCTGAAAAGCAAGGAAGCGGCCTATTTATCTTTACTGAAGGCGGCCAGCGATCTCTTGTGGGAGGCGGACAATCAATGGGTGCTGCGCTCGATCAGCGCTAGTGTCAAAAAACTCTGGGGATACAAGGAAGAGGAGGTCATCGGAAAAAGGATCTTCGATTTCATGGTTCCCGAAGATTGTCTGAAGATGCTGAAGCAGTTCCGGGAAATTGCGGGGTCTTTGCGGGCCTTTCACGGTTCCAAGAGCCGATTTTTCCATAAAGACGGCCGGCGGGTCGTGCTGGAAATCAGCGGGGCGCCGGTTATTAACCGGCGTGGAATCCTGCAGGGTTATCAGGGGATTATCCGCGATATCACCGAACACGGCAATGTGGAAAAAATTCGTTCGGTTTTTGACGATATTTCGCGAGCGGTGAACTCGGATATCGGTTTGAGCCGGCTTTTCAAAAAGATCCACGAAAGCCTGAGCCGGTTGATCGACACCACTAATTTCTTTATCGCGATTTATGAAGCGGAACGCAACAGAATCCGCTTCACTTATTATACGGATGAAGGCGATGATATCGTACTTATCGATGCGGATGATCCGGGGTCGATCACGGCGGAGGTGATTCGGACCAAAAAACCGCTTTTTCTGAATGAAACCCAGTTGCAGCAGAGATATGCTTCCGAGCGCCGGCCGGTCGGGAACATCGCCAAATCGTGGCTGGGCGTGCCGCTCAAGATCAAGGGGAAGCCGATCGGGGCGGTGGCGGTCCAGAGTTATATAGACCCGAACTGTTATTCGGAAGAAGACATCCGTCTGCTGGAAGCCGTGACCGAACATATTGCCATTGCCATTGACCGCAAACAGGCTGAAGAGGCCCTCAAGGAGAGCGAAGAAAAATACCGGGATCTGGTGGAGAACATCAATGATGTCATTTTCATCACCGATGCCAAAGGAGCTTTCACCTACATCAACCCGGCCGTGCAATTCATCCTGGATTACGCACCCAAAGAACTCATGGGCAAAGCCTTGGACCAATTGGTTATGCCGGAAGATGTGGCCGTGGCCCGGAGCGATTTCAAAAAACTCCTCTCCGGCAGCGTCGAGGTCCGGGAATATCGGCTCTTGAGCAAAACGGGAGAAGTCCGTTGGGTGCGCACCTCCGGCCGTCCCATTATCAAAGGCGGCCGGTTTATCGGTCTGCGCGGTGTATTTGCCGACATCACCGAATCGAAACGTCTGCAAACCCAGCTCCAGCAGTCGCAGCGCATGGAAGCCATCGGCACCCTGGCCGGCGGCTTGGCCCATGATTTCAATAATATCCTGACCGGCATTCAGGGCCGGACCTCTTTGATTCTGCTGGATATTCAATCCGATCATCCGCATTATGAGCATTTGCGGAGCATTGAAGAGTATGTTAAGAATGCGGCCCATTTGACCCGGCAATTGCTGGGTTTTGCCAGGGGCGGGAAGTACGATGTCAGACCGGGGGATCTGAACAAAATTATCGAGAAGGCTTCCGCGTTGTTCGGCCGCACCCGCAAAGACATCAAGATTCATCATCAATTCGAAAAAGATTTGTGGATCGCGGAAGTGGATCAGTCGCAGATCGAACAAGTTTTGTTGAATCTTTTTGTCAATGCCTGGCAGGCCATGCCGCAAGGAGGCCGGATCACGCTCTTGACCGAAAATATATTAATGGATGAATCGTTTGCCGAACCCCATGAATGCCGGTCAGGACGTTATGTCAAAGTGACGGTCAAGGACACGGGGATCGGAATACCCCAAAATATCCGTGACAAGATCTTCGATCCTTTTTTTACGACCAAAGAAATCGGACGGGGAACCGGCTTGGGATTGGCTTCGGCCTATGGAATTATTAAAAACCACGGCGGAATCATCGAAGTCGCCGGGGAAGAGGGGCAAGGCGCCGAGTTCAGGTTCTATTTGCCGGCTTCCGAAAAAAAAATCAAAACGGAGGCGGCCTTGCCCAAAGACCTGGAGCAGGGCCGGGAGACGATTTTGGTGGTGGACGACGAAGTCGAGATTCTGGAAATCAGCGTGACCCTGCTGCGCAAGCTGGGTTATCAGGTTTTAAAGGCCGAGAACGGAGCGGAAGCTGTTGCGCTTTTTAAAAAGAACCGCGCCCGGATCGATCTGGTTATTCTGGACTTGATTATGCCGGAAATGACGGGAGCAGAAGTTTTTGACGAGCTCAAGGTATTGGACCCCAAGGTCAAAGTGTTGTTGGCCAGCGGATATGGCGCTAAAACCATGAGCGGGTCGGTCGGGTCCTTGAGCCCGGAGTGGTTTATCCAGAAGCCGTTCAATATCAGCGAACTCTCGCATAAAGTCCGGGAAGTGCTGGGCCGGATTCAAGCATGAAACTAAGCTCGGCAGAATTCGACCGGATCGTGGAAAAAGCCCTGGACGGTATTCCCCCGGAAATACATCGGCATTTGGAGAATATTCTCATCTCAGTCCAAAAACAACCCTCTAAAACCCTGCTTGAGGAAATGGGCTTGCCCGCCGGCCGGACCCTCTTGGGTCTGTATTCCGGAGTTTCCCGGTTGAGGCGCAGCGTGACCTATCCGCCTCTTTTTCCGGATACGATTTTTCTTTTTCAGGAACCGATCGAAAGCCAATGCCGTACCCTTGAAGAGCTGGAGGAGCAAATCCGCGTGACCTTGGTGCATGAAGTCGCCCATGCCTTGGGTATGAGCGAAAAGGAGCTGCAGGATTTGGGCTACGGCTAATGTTTTTTGGTCCTGAAAAGCATAGGACCGAAAAAACATGTACATTTGGTTACAAATTGAAACAAATCCTTCACAGACTCTATCGGCTGCTTATGGTAAGATCTGTGCGCGTTTACATAGACGGACTGTGTGGAAAAGATGAAAGGTTTTCCAAATGAATCAAAACGAATTACCGCGTCTTCTAGTAGTCGAAGACGATATCCGTTTGGCCCAGTTGATCCGGGATTATTTACAAGGACAGGGGTTTCAAGTCCATATTGAAGGCCGTGGGGATAAAGCAGCGAAAAGAATTCTGACGGAAAAGCCGGACCTGGTGATTCTGGATCTGATGCTGCCGGGGCAGGACGGTTTGTCCATTTGCCAGAGCATTCGCGCGGATTTTCCCGGACCGATCCTGATCCTGACCGCCAGAGAAGAAGATATGGACCAGGTGGCCGGTTTGGAACTGGGCGCGGACGATTATGTCAAGAAGCCGGTGGAACCCAGGGTTTTGCTGGCGCGGATCCGGGCCCTTTTCAGACGCTATCGCAAAACCGCCGGTTTGCCCGAAAGTGAAGATCCGGAAGAACACGCGTTCGGCCGGCTGCGCGTCAACCGGGTCACCCGGAGTGTATACTTGGAACAAAAAGCGGTCGATTTGACGACCAATGAATTCGATTTGCTCTGGTTTTTGGTTTGTCATGCCGGTGACGTGTTGGATCGTGACGCGATTTTAAGCGCGATCCGGGGCATCAGCTATGACGGCTTGGACCGGTCGGTGGATGTGGGTATTTCCCGATTGCGCAAGAAACTGGGCGATGATTCTGAAAACCCTTTCAGGATCAAGACGGTCTGGGGTCGGGGCTATCTTTTTTCCAAGGAGTCTTGGGGATGAGTCGGGTGGAGAGGATTCTTGGTAAAAAACCCTTATGAAAAAAATATTTTTATACTTTTTCGTTTTTGTGCTGGTGAATTTGTTGATTCTTCAGTTTGTTTTGAGTCCGATGATTCAAAAATTGGCCATGCAATATTACAACCAGGCGATCGTCGAATATTACCGTAATCTGGTCAGGGGGCCCATGGCCATGGTGATCAAGGATTTGGAACGCATCCCTCAGGAGGAATGGGCCAACTACATTGAAACCTTGAAACCTTTGTACGGGTTCCCCATCGCGATCCAGCCGTACCGCGCATTAAAATTGCCGAATGATGAGATGAAAGCCCTTTTACAGGGTCAGATTATCGTCAAGGATGAAGGCGATTTTTTTTATCAAAGGGTGCAAGGCTCGGTTTATGTGTTCACCATGGGTCCGATCGCCGAATTGGAAGCCAAGTCATTGGAAAAAAACTTCACCATCTTTGTCTGGGGCGCGATCGGTTTGACCCTTTCGGTGTTGTCTTTTGTGCCGGCTTTTGTCTTATGGCGCAGCCTAAACAAAATCGGCAAATCGACCGAGGCTTTCGGCCAGGGCGATTTGAAGGCGCGGGTGCGGATTTTCAAGTATTCTTTGCTGGCCTCGATTGCGCGGGCTTTCAACAGCATGGCGGATCATATCGAGCAATTGATCAACGCGCAAAGGGATCTGATCAACGCGGTCTCGCACGAGCTGCGCACGCCCATTGCGCGGGTCCGTTTCGGCCTGGATTTGCTTAAATCCGCTTCAGATGAAGGGGAAAAAGAGAGATATGTTCAGGGAGTCAAGGCCGATATCGACGAGCTCGAAAATCTGGTCTCCGAGTTGTTGACCTATGCCCGCCTTGAGCGGCAGGCGCCCAAGTTGCTTTTGGAAGAACAGGCCCTAGTCCCCTGGCTCAAACGAGTTGTCGAGGACTGGAAGCCCTATTCGACCAGCATCTCTTATGGGCTCCAAGTTCCTCCGGAACAGTCCGAATGCCGTGTGCGTTTCGAGCCCCGTTTCCTGGGTCGGGCGCTGAATAACCTGCTGTTGAACGCGTCCCGTTACGCCAATCAGGAGATCCGGGTCAGCTTGGAAATCAAAGCAGAAGACTGTATCATTCATGTCGACGATGACGGCCCGGGAATCCCGGAGGCGGATCGCGGGCGGCTTTTCAAACCGTTTGTGCGGGTCGATACCAGCCGCGACCGGGCTTCGGGCGGTTTTGGCCTGGGCCTGGCCATTGTGGAGCGGGTTTTGAAATGGCACCAGGGTTCGGCCGCGGTCGCGGATTCGTCTTTGGGCGGCGCACGTTTCAGCATTCAATGGCCCGGGTTAAAGAAGTCCGATCAAGACATCCGTAGCGACGGCTGCAGACGCTAGCTCGCCTCTTCTCCATGCGGGGTATCCGCGTCTTCATTTGTAGGGGTTCAAAATTTTGAACCCCTACGGCTATTTAACATCATTTTTTCCGGATAAAATCTTCCGGTTACAATCCATAACAATTTTATACAAAAAAAGCACAGACATAAGCGGTTCGTTGTCGTATACCCGATTATGCCGGTTAACGGGCGGCCGGCGCTTGGGAAAAACCAGCCTCAGGAACCGGAACAGCATGGGCATTCAAAGGAGAATCAGATGATATTAAAAAATTGCGGTATTGTTTTTTTGGCGCTCTTAATGGGAGCGGGTTTGTTGTCGGCGGATGAAAAGACGGAAGAGACCAAAAAATCGGGTTTTTTCGGAACGCTGACCGTGGGCGGTTATTATACGTCGGGCAAAAGCAGTCAGCTCGATCAGGACGACGACAACAGGCGGATAGACCGTTTGACTCGAAATGAAAAAAGAACATCGAAAGGCGGGCCCGGAGCGCTGGCCAGCTTGGGATACCGGTTTGGTCAAACCGGTACCGAGATCTCCCTGGGCAGCACCATTGAAAACGGCGGCGCCCTAACCCTGGAAGCGCTGCAACCGTTCGCCAAAATCGGGGAGATGAAATGGTCGATTCAGGCCGGCAGCGGCAAGACTTGGAAAGATCCTTATGTGACCGGCCGAGACCGGGAAGAGACGGATGAGGATTCGTTCGGGTTCGGTTATAAATGGGAAAAGATCATGAAAACAGGCGCGCGGATCGGCTTTATCGTGAGTCCCCGGGCGGAAACCCAAGCGCTGAATGTTTATTACGCCGAGGCATCGCCGCTAGGAGCGGGCCCATCTATTAAGATTTCAGAATCAAACGGTATTCTGGCCGATAATCGTCCTTTCGAGATCCATCTATAATACAGCAGAACCCATTTGCCCCACATTTGCCATGTCGTTCTTAATGGTATTATTTGCCTGTCCCCAACTAATTTT